>CAZXCT010000019.1:0-19294 GCA_964639395.1 uncultured Bifidobacterium sp. | reverse complement strand
AACTGGATTAGATATGCCACAATACTTTTAGTTATTTCTTTCATTCTTCCTTTTGGTGGGGTCGAAACAACTACCATGGCACTTTGGCTTTATTTGCTGCACGTAATTGCCGGTGTTGTAATTATTCCGGCAGTATCAAAAGCGTTACCAAAGTAAAGGCAATATTCGAAGGATAATTTAATAATGTTTCCGCAGGCTTCAATTTCAAGTGATAATTTGGTTGTCACTGAAATTGGAGCCTTGTTAATTTTGTTAGGTGTCTTGGCTTTTTTAGCAGAAAGATATCGCATCTCTGTTGTTCCGCTTTTTTTATTAGCGGGTCTAAGTTTTGGTAGCGGTGGTTTAATTCCCCTTGATTTAAGTGAAGAATTTATTGATATTGGCGCCACAATTGGTGCCTTGCTACTTCTTTTACTACTCGGGCTTGAGTATTCCGCTCGTGAATTAGGTGCATCAATTAAAGCTCGCTGGTCTGCTGGGATTGTTGATTTAATTGCTAATTCAATTTCAGGTGTTTTTATTGCGTTGGTATTAGGTTGGGGTTTTCTAGGTGCATTAGTTTTAGGCGGTATTACTTATATTTCTTCTTCAGGAATTGCTGCACAACTAATTCGAGAAACCGGATGGCGAAAATCTGTAGTTGCTAAAAGAACCATAAGTTTATTAGTGGTAGAAGACCTGGCGCTTGCGCCATATTTGCCACTGATTACAGCATTGCTGGCGGGGGTAAGTTTCATTACGGGCTTGATTACCATCTCACTAGCTTTTGTTGTTATCGGATTGGTGCTATTAATTAGTGTTCGACAAGTTGGTTTGCTATCTAACTATTTACGTCAAGGTGATTCGCTGAGTTTGCTTTTGACGGTATTAGGTGCAGCACTTTTAGCAGCAGGGCTGGCTGAGTCGGTTGGATTATCCGGAGCAGTCGCAGCGTTTTTAGTTGGTTTATTACTTTCTGGTGATTTAGCAAATGCCGCGCGGGTGAGGCTAGCGCCCCTGCGAGATTTATTTGCTGCTTTCTTTTTTCTATTTTTTGGTTTAACAATAAATCCAAAAGACCTAATATCCATGTTGCCTATTGCAGTCATATTGACCATTTTGGGTGTGGCCGGCAAGATGTTTACTGCCTGGTGGTTGGCAAAAGATTTAAATGATCCGATGAGTTGGCGACGTATTGGCGCTTTCTTAGTTCCAAGAGGAGAGTTTTCAATAGTAATTGCTGGTTTAGCCTCAACTACTTTTTTCGGAACTGAAATAAAAGCACTGACCGGAAGCTACGTTATTCTAACGGCCGTAGTTGGATCACTTTTAATCCGAAACTTTAGAAGTGCCTTAGAAAAATGATTTAATGTCCGATTTTAATATCTCCATAAGCATGAACTTTTTCGCAAATCTTTTTTAGAACTTCACCCACATCCCCGGCTCCAGCACTAAATGAATCAGCATCAATTGCAAGTGGGGCTCCAATTACTACTAACGGTGCACCAAAGGCAGGAGTTTGAATAGCTTGCTCGAGGGTTAAACCACCTACTGCTTGCACCGGCACGTTTACTGCGGCAACAACTTCTTTTAATTGATCAAGTGGGTTAGGTGCGCGTTTTCCGCTAGCAGCAATTCCACCGCGTTCGTCATATCCGATGTGATGAATTACCATGTCGCAACCTAATTGTTCTAATTCTCTTGCACCTTGCACCATGTCAGGGCAACCGAGATTGTCGCCCATAACTACTACCCCAAAATCTTTTCCGGCTTGCACTACTCGTTTTACTGTTTCTGGATGAGATCGCGCCATTACGACTACATGTGTGGCACCTGCTTTTGCCATCATTTCGGCTTCCAGATATCCACCATCCATTGTTTTCAAATCTGCCACTATCGGAATGCCCGGAAATTCTTTTCGCAAAGTTCGCACGCCATGAAGTCCTTCTGCCAGAATCAGCGGAGTTCCGGCTTCTAGCCAATCAACCCCCGCGTTCATCGCGGTATGCGCCATTTCTAACGCTTCGTTGATGTCAGTTAGGTCTAAAGAGATTTGAACAATTGGTTTCATATCACAATGTTATTGCCTCATTAACTACATTCTCTAACTAGGATAAACAAACAGATAAGGGAGTTCTTTTGACTAAAAATAAAATTGCCAGCCTGCACCCTGCGTGGTCAGCTATTCCGCTAGGCACTGCTGGTGTTGGGGTAGTTTCGCTATTCAATCCTTTGTCTAACACTGATATCGACGAAATAATTGGGTTTAGTTTAACTGTTATTTCATTAATACTTTTTATTCTTTTTCTCTTACTAAATCTAATAAGAATTTTTATTTACAATGATGAATTTAAAGAAGATCTAAAACACCCCATGTTCGGAGCCATGATGGGCACCTTGCCGGCGAGCGCTTTAGTGGTGGGTTTAGCGATTGCTCAGTTGGCTAAATCATTTTTGATCGCTGAAGAATTATTAGGGTTTACTGCATTTGGTTTGATGCTGATAGGTGTTATTGGTGCACTGGTTGTTGGGGTGCTTTTTTTTAGTAACGTCGTAAAGTCACATGAATTACCAGCGCTAGCCATATCTGGTACCTGGTTTATCCCAGTTGTAGTTTTTGTGTTAGTGCCGAGTGTGATGATACGAGTTGCAGAATTAACTTTGTTTTTCAATGGTGGATTAACTTACCTACTTACTTTTGCTGCCTTTGGTAGCGGAATACTACTTTTCATATTTTTGGGTGCAGTGGTCAGTTGGAAGTTAATAACTTCACCACCCATGCCTGCGCATATGATGCCAAGTTGGATTATTTGGTTAGCGCCAGCAGGTGCCGGGGGTCTGGGAGTATTAGCATCAATGCGAATGTTGCAAGTTTTCAATGATCAAAATTTAAATCTTGTAATCGAAATTTTAGGCATTTTTGGTGCTTCTATGTTTTGGGGATTTGGTATTTGGTGGTTAATTTTTACACTAACTCAAATTATTTCGCAGCGAAAAAATTTAACGTTCCATATTGGTGCCTGGGGATACTCCTTTCCGATTGCTGCGCTAACCGCATTGACAATCGAACTTTCACGAGTCTGGGAAAGCAGCTTAATTGAGTACTTAGCAATTTTTGGCTGGGCGGTAGCGTTGATAATTTGGCTTTGGTTGATCTTTAGAACCATTCAAAAGACTCTTACCCAAGAAATTTTTGAAAGAAATTAATTCTTTTCTTTATTTTCTTTTGGCTTAGCGTCGGTAAGTCTGCCGGCGGTAGCTTTCATCTCAGGATTCTTTCGACTCTTAATTAAGCTAGCGACTGTCGAGACAGTAAGTACGATGACAATTACTGCCATACTTTGATTAGTTGATATTTTTGGTATGAAATCATAAATATCATGAAAGTACAACATGACTAGCTTGACGCCGATAAAAATTAGAATTATTGATAAACCCAAAGATAAGTAAATAAGTTTATCCAAAAGTCCTTTTACTAGAAAGTAAAGTGCCCTTAGCCCAAGTAGTGCGAAAGCGTTTGCAGCAAAAACTAAAAATGGCTCTTGCGTTACGCCAAATGTTGCTGGAATTGAATCCAAAGCAAACAATAAATCTGTGCTGGCAATAGCAATCATTACAAAAAATAGTGGCGTTGCGTATCGCTTACCATTTTTTTTAATAAAAAGTTTTACGCCATGATAGTCAGGTGAAACCGGAATAACTTTATGAAACCATCTAATAATTGGGTTATCAGCTGGATCTGGATTCTCATCCCAATGTTGAAATAATTTAATACCCGTCCAAATCAATATTGCACCAAAAATTACAAAGGTAAAGGCAAAAGCTTCAAGCGCCACAGCGCCAATGGTGATAAATATTGCCCGCATCACAAGTGCCAGTACGACTCCTACCAATAAAACTAATTGATGGTAGATAGCCGGTACAGCAAATTGCGTAAGAATCAATATAAAGACAAATATGTTGTCAACCGAAAGTGACTTCTCTACTAAATATGCCGCAAAGTATTGTGTTCCAAAAGTAGATCCATATTGGGTCCAAATAAATATGCCAAAACCAATCGCAACTAAAATA
Organism: uncultured Bifidobacterium sp.; assembly: GCA_964639395.1. Classification (GTDB taxonomy): domain Bacteria; phylum Actinomycetota; class Actinomycetes; order S36-B12; family UBA5976; genus ATZT02. The sequence goes on along the minus strand of CAZXCT010000019.1, from coordinate 15,244 downwards.
TAAAATACAGACCAAAAAGCCGCTTCTTTAAACATAACTTCATGCGGTTTTCTACTTACTGTTACAAAATCTAAAACGACTAAAAATAAAATAAAAAATATCGTTAAACCCCAAAGGGTCAGCGAAACCTGCATATAAAGATGCTATCGGATAACTAAATTACCCACGACTCAGAGTTTCCTTCGTTCTTTATAGGTTTTTTATGTGTGGCACCAATCACAACAGTTCCGGGTGGTACATCTTTTGTTACAACTGTGTTGGCGCCAACAGTTGAACCTTGACCGATAACAATGTCACCTAGAATTTTAGAGCCCGCTCCAACTAACACATTGTTTTCAATCGTGGGATGGCGTTTGCCTCTAGTGAATACTCGTCCACCAAGCGTTACGTTGTGATACAGCATTACATCATCGCCAATCACAGTTGTTTCGCCAATCACAACACCCATGCCATGGTCAATAAAAAATCTTCGCCCAATTTGTGCACCAGGATGTATTTCAACTCCAGTTTTTGATCTAAAAAAATTAGATAATATTCTTGCAGTTAAATAGCGTTTTTTATTCCAAAACCAATGTGCAACTCGGTGTCCCCAGATTGCATGCACTCCAGGATAAGCCCAAAATACTTCCGCAGTGCTGCGAGCAGCCGGATCTCGAAGCTTAGCTGTTTGGATATCTTCTTTAATTCGTATTCTTATTGAAACTTTTTTCATTAATCCATCAAGTCTGAATATAGCGCCGTGGAAAGATATCGTTCCCCAAATGAAGGAATAATCACCACAATATTTTTATTAGAATATTCTGCGCGCTGGGCCACCTGGCACGCTGCCCATAACGCTGCCCCTGAAGAAATTCCTGCCAAAATGCCTTCTTCTTTTGCGGCACGCTTTGCATACTTCATTGCTTCTTCACTTGGCGCATCTAGCACTTCATCATAGACATTTCTATCTAATATTTCTGGAATAAAGTTTGCACCAATACCCATTAGTGGGTGTCCGGCAGCAGTTCCTCCGGTCAGCAAGGGTGACGCTTCTGGCTCTACCGCAAAAATTTTTATTTTTGAGTTTAACCTTTTTAATTCTTGTCCAACGCCAGTTATGGTTCCGCCCGTGCCAATTCCTGCAATTACTGCGTCTACCTTTCCGTCGGTGTCTTCCCAAATTTCTTTCGCTGTAGTGCGTCTATGAACTTCTGGGTTAGCGTCATTTTTAAATTGCCTAACCAAAACAGATCCTGGCTTTGCACCAATCTCTTCCGCTTGTGCAATCGAGCCTTTCATCCCCTCGGCGGCCGGAGTTAAAACTAACTCTGCACCAAATGCCCGCAATAGTGCGCGTCTTTCTTTGCTCATCGAATCTGGCATAGTTAAAACGACTTTATAGCCGCGAGCCGCGCCTACCATCGCTAATGCAATTCCAGTATTTCCACTGGTGGCTTCAACGATTGTTCCACCTGGTTTTAGCTCTCCTGATTTTTCAGCTGCATCAATCATGGCAATTCCGATGCGGTCCTTGACGCTGCTAGTTGGATTATAAAATTCTAATTTTGCAAAAACTTGAGCGGTTGAACCATCGGTTATTCGGTTGAGTCGAACTAAGGGGGTATTCCCGTAAACCTCAGTTATGTTGTTGTAAACCTTCATTTCGCTCCAGTTCAGATATAGGTTCTAATTGTATTGGTAAGCGATATAAGAAGAAACTCGAGAAATCTTATTGCGAATTCTTCGCAACAACTCCTTTGACTGCTGCTGCAACCGCAATAGATACTTGCGAATCAAACACGCTAGGAATAATAAAACTGGCATTTAACTGCGCTGGTAAAACACGACTGGCTATCGCATCAGCCGCTGCAACTAGCATCTGTTGGGTTATATCTTTCGCGCCAGCATCAAGTAATCCACGAAAGACTCCAGGAAACGCTAATACATTATTTATCTGATTCGGAAAGTCGCTTCTTCCTGTTGCTACTACCGCCGCATGCTTTCCCGCAATTGCTGGATCAATTTCGGGATTTGGATTTGCTAATGCAAATACAATAGCCTTTTGTGCCATAGCTTTTATGTCTTGTTCGGTTAATAAGTCTGGTGCGCTCACACCAATAAATACATCGGCGCCCACTAATGCTTCTGCCAGTGAGCCGTTAAACCCGTCCAGATTGGTATTTTTTGAAACCCAAGATAACTCATTTTCAGACTTGCGATCACCCTTGATGACACCATGGCTATCAAACATCACAATATTTTTAAGGCCACTAAATACTAAAATTTGTGCAATAGCCGTGCCGGCTGCTCCGGCACCACTCATCACAACTTTTACTGCTGTTAGCTCTTTTTCAACGACTTTAAGGGCATTTTTTAAGGCTGCTAAAACTACGATTGCGGTTCCGTGTTGGTCATCATGAAACACTGGAATGTCCAGCAATTCTTTTAGACGCCGTTCAATTTCAAAGCATCGTGGCGCCGAAATATCTTCTAGATTTATTCCCCCATAGACAGGTGCAATTAATTGAACCGTTCTCACAATCTCATCCACATCTTGCGAATCAATACAAACCGGCCAGGCGTCAACATCAGCGAATTGTTTAAATAAAACTGCCTTACCTTCCATGACCGGCATTGCAGCGGCAGCACCTAAATTCCCGAGTCCTAAAACAGCTGAGCCATCGGTTACAACTGCCACCGTGTTTCGCTTAATCGTCAATCTTCTTGCATTACTTGGATCATCCGCAATCGCAAGACATATTCTTGCTACTCCCGGTGTATAGGCGCGTGAAAGATCATCACGCGTTTTTAGCGGCACTTTAGATTTAACTTCAAGTTTTCCACCTAAATGCAGCAAAAATGTACGATCAGATACCTTTCGAACTTTTGCGCCAACTAATTTGCTGATTGAGTCAGTTATTTCATTTGCATGCGCTTCATCTCGCGCATTACAAGTTACGTCAATAACTATAAAATTATGTCCAGATTCGGAAACATCTAATGCAGTTAAAACAGCGCCGGCTGAAGTAACTGCTGCAGCTAGCCCGCCAGTAGAGGCGCCGTTTGCCGGCATTTCAACTCTTAGCGTTACTGCATAGCCTGGGCTAGGAATAGCCAAATTGAACCTCACTCTTGTACTGTCCCTAAGCATACTTTTAAATATATGATGAAGGTGTGATAGCAAACGATTCAAAGCAAATTCAAGCCGCTCCTTTAATGAGGGGTTGGTTACATCTAGGAACTTCCCCTGTTGCCTTAATCGCGGGCTTTGTGCTGGTCATCATTACCCCAACCTTGTCAATGCGTGTTGCAATAGCAATTTTTACCCTGGCATCAGCAACTTTATTTACTGTGTCGGCAACTTATCATCGAGTAAATTGGTCACCAAAATATAAGGCAATCTTTAAAAAACTAGATCATGCAAATATATTTTTAATTATTGCAGCTACTTATACCCCACTAACAATTTATTGGTTAGAGCGCGCAGAGGCTAGAACACTTTTACTGTTAGTTTGGATTGGCTCGATAAGCGGATTACTAATAAGAATTTTTTGGATAAATGCACCCCGATGGTTATTTGTACCGATCTATGTTGCTTTAGGTTGGGCCGCGGTTTTTTATCTTCCTAGTTTTTTACAAAATGCTGGATGGGTAATAGTTAGTTTAATTTTCTCTGGCGGGGTCGCTTATTCTGTGGGCGCTGTAATCTATGCACTTAAAAGGCCAAAACTTAGCCTTAAATACTTTGGTTTTCATGAATTATTTCACGCATTTACAATCGCTGGCTACATTTGTCATTATCTTGCAATAACATTTACTGTTGCAAGTATGTATTAAATTATTTTACCAACTAATGGAATTCTCACTGAAGAAAACCATGTTCGCCATATTGCTAAAAATGAAATATAAATTGGCATTCCTAATAAAATTACTTTGGCAATTAGTGGTAACTCTTCGCCCGATTGTTCTGGATATATCCAAGAGAGATAAGCAAAAGTGGCAAAATATACCAACGTTAAAGTCATAGTTAGCGGCCTTAGTGCTTTTACTCGCACTGGATGCGGAAACTTAATTGCAGTCATTTGCAGAACTAGCAAAAGTATCGAAAATACTGCCACTTCTACTTGCGAGGAGCCCAAAATAATAAAAGTATGAATAACGATATTCCAAACTGCTGGAAACCCACTAAACCAAGAATCAGAAGTTTTTTGATCTATTCGGGCAAACCAAATTGCCGAAAGTAACAAAATTGCGCCACCAATTAAAATTTCTAAGTTCTTCGGAAGCATTTGTAAATTCCACAAAAAAACCACTGGCACAACAACGTAAGTAACGTAATCAACTACTAAATCCAGTAGTTGTCCATCCAGCCGTGGAGCGTGTAGCACAACATCTAGTTTTCGAGCGATTGGTCCATCTAGTCCATCTAAAAGCAAAGCAACGACTAACCAAACCAAAGCATCGCGAACACGACCATCAATCACTGCCTGCAGCGCTAATAATCCAACCACTGCCCCACTGGCTGTGAAGACATGCAAGACATAGCTGGCATTTCGTGAAGTTCTAGATTTTGATTTACTCATCTAGTGAAACCTACCCTAATTCGATTAAGTACCTAGTTTAAATACTAATTATTTGGCTCAATTGTCACTTTTCGGCTTGCTCCGCTCTTGAATATCTCAAGCCCATGTTGATATTCATCAAGTGCAAAGCGATGACTGATAAATACTTTTGGATCAATTACCCCGGCGGCAAATAGTTCAACCGCACGCCCAAAAGAATGCAGTACTGCCATCGACCCCAAGATATTGATCTCTTTGTTATAAATCCAAAACGGTTCAATCTCTACTTTGGCTTGTTCACTTGCAACTCCAAATTGCAAAAATGTGCCACCGGGCATTACTCTTTTTAATCCGTCTTGAATTGCTGGAACTACACCGGTGCAATCAATTACTACATCCCAACCACGTTCTTTTTCAAACTCATCTGCACTAGCCCCTAAGTGATCTACCCCTAAGATGCTTGCCGTTTTTAATTTTTCTTGATTCGGATCGACAATCGACACACTTGCCGCACCATTTCTTTTTGCCATCTCCATCATCATCAATCCCATAGTTCCTGATCCATAAATTAAATAATCAGACCCAGGAACTCGCGGTAGTACATCAAAACCTCGAACTGCACAAGAAAGTGGCTCAATCAAACCAGCATCTTTAACATTAATATTTTCAGAAAGTTTGTAACAATTTTTTACTGGTGTTTTTAAATATTCTGCTGCAGCACCTGCCACCGATACGCCAAGTGCAGCCCAATTTTCACAAAGGTTTCCTCTAGCGCGTTTACAATAAAAGCACTCTCCGCAGTGCAACGATGGATCTACCGCAACTAAATCACCAATTTTTAATTCAGTAACCTTTGCGCCTAAGCCAACGACTTCGCCCGCCATTTCATGGCCAGGAATAATCGGCAATGTGGGGGCAAACTCACCTTCTAAAATATGTAAATCTGTGCCGCAAATTCCAACCGCAGCCACTTTTATGATTACATCTCTTTCGCCTGGGGTTGGATCATCAAAATTTTCTATTTTTATTTTATTTATCCCGGATATCACGGCTGCCTTCATGACGGGCGAACTCACTCTCTAGTTTTTCTTTAGTGAAACTCTAGTTGAAAACCTTAATGCAAAGTATTCGCAACTAATTGCCTTTCAAAATAGGGGTTTTTTTAATACGAGGATACTTAACTTATGGAAAACACCTGGCTGCTTTTTGCGATCTTGCTCGCATCGCTGTTGGTTGGCTTTTGGCTTAAGGCTGCACAGGGGCGAATTAAGCTCGCTAAGTCGCATCAAAATTTTGCCCAAGAATTCAGTGCGTTTGGAAATCTTGGTAAGCGTGCAACCTTGATTCAATTCTCTACCCAGTACTGCGCGGCCTGCCCAGGTAGTAGAAATATTTTAAATCAAATTTCTGACAAAAATCAAGATATCAATTTTATTGAAATAGATGCAGAGAACAACATAAAACTAGCTCGTAAATTAAAGATTCTTTCAACCCCAACGATTCTTATTACAGACACTTTCGGTGAAGAATTAGCCAGAATTACCGGAAAACCAAACAAAAAAGATATTGAAAATTACTTATTCACCATCGGTTCTACAAATTATGTAAAACGGAGTGCCTAATGACAAAAAATTCAAACTTTATAGATGCCCGTGGGCCAAGATTTGGCGCATTGATAACCACATTAGTTCTAGCAACGGTACTAATTAGCGAATCAATTTGGCTACTTGCTTTTCAATCTCTTGTTTTTGCAATTGGTGCATTTTTTGGCCCTAGCCAAACGCCTTACGGTTTAATTTATAAAAAATTAGTTCAGCCTAGACTGAAGAGTGAACTAATTAAAGAAGACAGTAAACCACCTCAGTTTGCTCAATTTGTCGGATTTATATTTGCTATCACTGCGCTAGCAGGATTGATATTAGATATTAATTTGATTTTTCAAATTGCTACTAGTTTTGCGCTTTTTGCGGCATTTTTAAATGCTTTTTTCAATTTTTGTTTAGGCTGCCAAATGTACCTATTATTCAAACGCGCAACGAGTAGCTGAGGATTAAATATGAGTGAAGAAGCACTAGAGGTTTACCTAAATGCAGCAAAATCTTTTGTTGCAGTCGCAGCGTCTGCTAAACCCAATGATCTACTAAAAAGATCAAATCCTGAAGAGTGGAACGGTGCTTTTATTATTCACCATATTGCTGATTTTGAAATTCACTTTGCCCATAGATTTTTAAGAATTCTCACCGAAGATACCCCAAAAATTGATTCATACGACGAAGCCCTTTACCCGTCTTCGCTTAATTATGAATCAAGAGACCTAACGTTTTCGCTAAGCAATATTTTAGCTTTACGTACCTATATTTATAATACGATCACTAATTTAGAATCTGCTGTACTTGATAGGCCGGTAATTCATCCGGTGAAAGGTGAAATTACCTTAAAAGATATCTTGCAATACTCAAATGGTCACTTACTAGATCACACCGATCAGCTAAAAAACGTTATTGCTTAACTGGGCTTTTTAGCGCCCACCAAATCAATGGGATTTGTAGCGGAACACGTGCCCATGCGGCAATAACTGCGAATAGTTGCTCTTCGCCCGTTATGTCTATCGCTAACCACCAGTTGCCCACCCAAACAATTAATAAAAGTGCCGCAGTTGCTTTTGGTGCCCAGCTACTTCTAGCCAGTAATCCATAAGCACAAATTAATTCGGCTATACCTGATGCATAAATCCATAAATTAGCGGCGGGTAAAAAAGGTGGAATTAAATTCATAAAAGCCGCAGGGTTTACTAGATGTCCGATTCCACTGAGTACAAATACCGTAACAATTATCTTGCTACCCACTGGCAGCGTAATAAAACTTTTCATCAACGACTTTCTATAGGCTGAGTAATACCCTAATTGCTGTAACGGCTAGGCGCGGGGATTTGGTGAAACAATTTTGGCTGGGTCTTTTTCTATAACTCCAGATAAAATTTCATCAATTTTTTTCATTACTGCTCCATCTAATACCACATCAGCTGCTTTTACATTCTCAATAATCTGTTCAGGACGGCTTGCTCCTACTATGGCTGATGCAACATTCTTATTTTGCAGCACCCACGCAATAGATAGTTGCCCCATCGTCAAACCTAGATCTTGAGCGATAGGTTTTAAATTTTGTACTGCACTTAAAATTTCATCGTTCATAAATTTTTCAATGTTTTGCCCAACACCCGGATCTGCCGCACGTGAGCCCGCTGGCGGCTTTTGCCCCGGTAGGTACTTTCCGGTAAGAACACCTTGCGCCATCGGTGACCAAACTATTTGTGAGATTCCTTCTTTCTCACAAAGTGGTACTACGTCTTTCTCGATAACTCTCCAAAGCATTGAGTATTGAGGTTGGCTAGAAACAATACGATCAAAATTCATTTGTTTAGCAATTTTTAAAGCAGCTTTTATCTGCTCCGCAGTCCACTCTGAAACTCCAATATATAAAACTTTTCCTTGTCTAACTAAATCTTCAAATGCTCTAAGTGTTTCTTCTAGCGGTGTTTCATAATCAAATCTATGCATTTGATAAAGATCGATATAGTCAATCCCTAACCTTTTTAAAGATCCATCACAGGCATCTCTGATGTGCTTTCTTGATAGGCCTCGATCGTTTACACCTGGGCCAATTGGCCAATAAACTTTTGTAAATATTTCTAAACCATCTCTTCGAATACCTTTTAAAGCATCTCCCAAGATTTTTTCTGCTTTAGTGCCAGCGTAAACATCTGCTGTGTCAAAAGTAGTAATCCCGGCATCAAAAGCCGCTTGCACGGTTTTAGTTGCGGCAGCTGCTTCAACTTGGTCGCCGTGGGTAAGCCAGTTTCCGTAAGAAACCGCTGTAATTTTAAATCCGGTATTTCCTAAGTTTCTATAGTGCATTTATCTCCTTAGTTATTTAAGTTCGCAAGGCGTTGTTTAAGTGGCGGATGAGTGTAATGAACTTTCACATACCACGGATGTGGATTTAAATTAGACAAACTATCAGTTGTTATTTTGACTAATCCTGATTTTAAAGCTTCAGCATCATAATGAACTTTTGCAAAGGTGTCAGCATCAAATTCATTTCGTCTTGATATGGAGTTGTTAATAATCCCGGTAATTAGAGAAATCGGACTAAATAATAAAACAAACGCCAATATTGAAATGTGAAAACTTGATGTGCTTACACCCAACGCTTGAGATAATTGAGGGTAACTTAATAGCCAACCTAGTACAAATAAAAATATAAAAGTTTGTAGATTAGAGAGCGCAAACATAGCTAAGGTGTGTTTTTTCTTGTAATGGCCAATTTCATGCGCTAACACGGCAACTATCTCTTTTGTTTCTAATTTTTCTATCAACGTATCAAAAAGTACGATTGTCTTACTCTTACCAAGTCCACTAAAAAATGCATTTGCTTTTGTAGAACGTTTTGATCCATCCATGACAAATAATCTTTTTAGAGAAAAACCTTGCGATTCGCAAAATTCAGAAACCTGTTGCTTCAGCTCGCCATCTGCTACGGGTGTTAGTTTATTAAATAACGGAATAATTAAGGCCGTGCCAAACATAAACATAAACAATGAAAATCCTGCAATTAATGCCCAAGCTAGTAGCCAAAACCATTGCTGCAGATTTTCATAAATAAATAAAATGGCAGTAAGTATTAGTCCAGCTAAAACCACAGTCAAAAATAAGCTTTTTAAGGTATCTGTGATAAATAATTTTTTCGTGGTTTTATTAAATCCAAATTTTGCTTCAACAACAAAAGTTTCGTAAATTGAAAACGGAATCCCTAGTGCTGTGACAATTAATCCTAAAATCGCAAAAAATACCAAAGATATAACTATCTCGTTGGTAAATCTATCTCGAACAAAATTATCTAAATACGCAAAAAATTGTAGAAATAGCGCAATTAATATCAATAGAAAACTAAATATCGAATTAATTAGACCTGTCTTAAATTTAGCTTCGCTATAAGCTAATGATTTATTTTTTTGTTCTTTATCATAGAATTCAGACTCTTTATTAGAAAATTTAGTTTTTCTGCTAGTTTTTTGGTTTAAATATTCAAGGCCTGTCTCAAGAAAAAAGTTTAATACTAAAAATCCAACTATTAAAATAAATAGGGTTTCTGCATTCATAACTCAAATATATATTGAGTTGCAGATACGCCTTTTTTTGCTAATACTTTGACGGCTAACTTGCTATTAAATTCCTAAAATAGCCCTTGCCAGACTTAAATAAATCAGCAATCCGGCAGCATCTACCAGAGTTGTCATCAGTGGCGCTGACACTACGGCGGGATCCCAACCAATGCGATTAATTGCGATCGGAAGCACGCTGCCTACCAATGTTGCTAGTAGCACAACACTTAAGAGCGCAATCGAAACAACTAAGGCTATTTCATATCCTGTTCCCCACGTTACAGCACGAAAAATTGCAAATGCTGCCATCGTAATACCTAGTAATAACCCAACACGCATTTCTTTCCAGACAACTTTTAGTACATCTCTGGATTTAATTTCTTTAATAGCCATCGCCCTCACAATTGTGGTAGCAGTTTGTGAGCCTGCATTTCCACCAGTACCTATTAAAAGAGGAATAAAAAATGTTAGAGCAATGACTGCTTCTAGATTATCTTCAAAAAGTTTCATTACTGAGCCAGTAATTGTTGCTGCTAAAAATAGAACTAAGAGCCATCCAATTCTTGACCTAAAAATGCGCAGAACACCAGCTGACATATATGGCCGATCAATCGGGCTGGCGCCGCCAATCTTGGAAACGTCCTCGGTTGTTTCACTTTCCAAAATTGCAAATGCATCATCATGCGTAATGATTCCAACTAATCTATCTTCTCTATCTAGCACTGGAATTGCTAACAAGTCATGATCAGCTAATCGAAATGCAACTTCTTCTTGATCTTCATCGGTGTGTGCCACCACTATATTTTCATAGGTTGCAATATTAGATATTTTTTTATTTGGTGACGCCAAAACTAAATGCTTTAAAGATAAAGTTCCCTTTAGTTTTCTTGTGGCGTCAATAACGTACAATATAAATATTGTTTCAGCAGTATCTCCGCTTTTTCTTATTTTTTTAATCGCATCTGCAGCTGTCATATCTTCTTTTATTGAAACAAAATTAGGGGTCATAATGCGGCCAGCACTTTTTTGTTCATACCCAAGCAATGTGGTAGTTGCCAATTTTTCTTTAGCGCTGACGCCTTCTAGTAGTCGAACTGCCACACCCGCCGGCACTTCATCGAATAATCTCGCACGGTCATCGGGGTCCATTTTTTCAATGATTTCGTTTACTTCATCAGCTCTAAGTGCTTTTAACAATTGCGCCTGATCTATCGGGGCTAAATGCTCAAATACGCTGATGGCACGATCTTTTAGTAATAACCTAAATAAAACAGCTTGCTCAACTAAATCTAACCGATTAATTTCTTCGGCTATTTCAACTTCGGTAAAGGCCGAGAGTTCATCACTGACTCGCTCAAGATTTCGTTGTTCGAGATTCTCTAGTAAATCTTTCATCGCGACCCCCTCTCAGCGCATCACCAAACAAATTCAGAATCATCTCAGTTTAGCAAAATCCTAAAGTTCCTTACCTGAGTGACGATATACCCTCAAATAGTTCATTACTTCTGTGACATGACAAAAAGTTATAGACCCAGGCTTTTACAGACTCAGCATATGCCAATAATAATTCTGCGTGAATTTATACTGAATAGTGGTTTTATTTATAAGCCGTGCACTGATTAAATTAAGTAATAACTATTTTTTGCGATTTAGTTAAACTAAAACTTCAGACAACAGCTCTTTTACCATTGGCACTGTTTTAGTTGCATATAATTCAATTGATCGCAGTAATTTGCTTTGACTCATTGGCCCATTGGCATATTTAAAATCAAAACGATCTGCACCTAATGATTTAAGAGCATAGGCAATCTTTTTTGCAACTGTCTCTGGTGAGCCAACATACAATGAGCCATGGTGAACTTCACTTAAATAATTTTGTTTAGTAATCGGTCCCCAGCCTCGCTCGCGACCAATTCGTCCAAAAGCAGCTTGATAATTTGGCCAAAGTTCTTCGATTGCTTGTTCATCTGTGTCGGCAATATGGCCAGGTGAATGTATCGAAATTGGCAGTATTGCTTTCCCCATTTCCGTGAGTGCTTTTCTATATAAATCTGCAAATGGTGCAAATCTTGCTGGATCTCCACCAATCACGGCTAGCGCCAAAGGTGCTTCTAGTTTTGCAGCTCTAATAACTGATTCGGGTGATCCGCCTACCCCAACCCGCAACGGAATATAACCACGTTCAGTTTTTGGATAAACTTCTTGATTAGTCAAAGCTGATCTAGTTGTTCCACTCCAGGTAACAGGTGCTTGCCTGACAAGTTGCGCTAATAGCTGAAGTTTTTCTTCAAACAAAACATGGTAGTCGCTTAATTCAAAACCAAATAATGGGAACGATTCTGTAAAAGAACCCCTGCCAGCAGTTATTTCTGCTCTGCCATTTGAAAGTGCATCCACTGTGGCAAATCTTTGATAAACCCGAACCGGATCTTCGCTTGATAAAACCGTAACACCGCTACCTAAAATAATTTTTTTAGTTACCGTTGCAATTCCGGCTAACACTGTGTCGGGGGCTGAAACTGAGTAATCGTCTCGATGATGTTCACCAACATTAAAGTGGCTTAATTCAAGTTGATCTGCCAAGACTGCTTGCGCGACTACATCTCTAATTACCTGTCCGGCTGAGACGGGATTACCCGCATCGTCCAGGCTCATATCGCCAAAAGTGTCTAAGCCAAACTTTAGGTTTTTCATAATTTTAATATTCTAGCAGATAGTTGAAATTTCAATCATTCGCTCCCTACGGGTAAAGTCCTCGCAAGCGGTGTGCTTCAGCTACTCGGCCCACCCCAAGCATTAAAGCCGCTTCGCGCCAAGTTTTACCACTGGCTTCAGAAAGTTGCTTAACTTCAACCACAGCTTTCATTAACATGCGGTCTAAATTGTTTCGGACTTCTTCACTGGTCCAGTAATAATCTTGATTATCTTGCACCCACTCAAAATAAGAAACTATTACTCCGCCTGAATTTGCCAAAATATCAGGTATTACCAAAATGCCTTTATCGTGCAATATTTGATCGGCTTCAGGGCTGGTGGGTGAATTTGCACCCTCCACCACAATCTTGGCTTTTACTTTGTCTGCCGTTTTTGAATTAAGCGCCTCTGCAAGCGCTGCCGGTATTAATACATCTACGTCTAAATGCAAAAGTTCTTCATTCGTAATTGCGTCCCCATGCGGATAACCTTTTATTTGCCCATTAGCAACTACATAATCATGCAAATCTTGAACTGATTTAAACCCATACACTCCACCAGATACATCTGATATTGCTACTACTTTCATTCCCATATTTTCTAATGCAACCGCAGCCCAGTATCCGACTTTTCCGAAACCTTGAATTGCAACGGTCGCCCCAGTTTGATTTATTTCTTTTTCTTTTAATGCTTCACGAGTAGCAATCGCAACCCCGTCGCCCGTTGCAGAATTACGACCTTGCGACCCGCCCAAAACAATCGGTTTTCCAGTTACGACTCCAGGTACGGAATATCCGGCATTTACCGAATAGGTATCCATCATCCACGCCATATTTCTTTCATCTGTTCCAACATCAGGTGCCGGGATATCTCGCTCTGGCCCAATAATCGGCAAAATTTCAGAGGTATATCTACGCGTTAATCTTTCGTTTTCTCTTAAAGATAATTTTCTTGGATCGACAGCAACACCGCCTTTTGCGCCACCGTAAGGCAAATGCACCAAAGCGCACTTCCAGGTCATCAACATTGCAAGTGCAATAGTTTCAGCTAAATCAATATCTGGATGAAATCTAACGCCACCCTTTGAGGGGCCCCGGGTAGTTGAATATTGCACTCGATAACCCTTATACATTTCAACTTTGTCATCATCGCGCCGCAATGGCACTGCTACTTCGAGCACTCTTCTCGCGGTCGAAAGAGTGTTCCACTCAGATTCGCTTAAACCTAAATTCCCAACCGCAGTTCGCAATTGAGATAAAGCAGTTTCTAGTGGTGACTCCGTTGTCATACTCTTATCTTATGGTTAGTTGCTTAACGGCAGATTAACAGAAAAAATCCTTATGATTTTTGGGCTTTTTTCACTAGATATCAAAATCGCACAGAAATTTCAGGTTTTTCTATATTATAAAACTCTATGAGCCTAGATTTACCAAAAGTAATTCTCTATTACAAATTCACCCCGCTATCAGATACCGCGGCAGTGCAATTATGGCAAAAAAATCTCTGTGAATCACTCAATTTAAAGGGAAGAATTCTTATTTCACCACATGGGATAAATGGAACACTTGGTGGATCAATGCGTGATTTAAAAAAATATGTAAAAAATACTCGAGCTTATCCAGGATTTAAGGCCATTGATTTTAAATGGTCTGACGGCACTGGCAATGACTTTCCGAAATTAAAAGTTAAAGTGAAAGATGAGTTGGTTCCGTTTGGTAATCCAGATGAGATAAAAATTAGCCATGACGGAGTTTTAGGTGGAGGTATCCACTTGAACCCCAAAGAAGTAGATCAGTTAGTAAAAGATCGTGGTGAAGAAGTAATTTTTTTTGATGGTAGAAATTCTTTTGAAGCAAAAATAGGAAAGTTTAAAAATGCGATTGTTCCAGATGTCTATACGACACAAGAGTTTGTAAAAGAAATTGAAAGTGGAAAGTATGATCACCTAAAAAGTAAACCTATAATTACCTATTGCACCGGTGGAATCAGGTGCGAAATACTCTCTGTGGTTATGAAGAATCGCGGATTTGAAGAGGTCTACCAGATTAAAGGTGGCATCGTCCGATACGCAAACTATGCAAAAGACGACGGACTATGGGAAGGATCGCTTTTTACTTTTGATGATCGGATAACTTTAGAATTTAGTGATCATACAAAGTTATTAGGTGAATGCACGATATGCGGTTCTAAAACTAAATCACTTAGAAATTGTGAAAAGCCAGAATGTCACCAGTTGGTTTTACTGTGTGATAGTTGCTATGAAGATCACTTAAATTTACCGTGTAGTCATGTACGCGAATATCGACATTCAACTGATTTTGTCGGGTAAGTAAATTAAGCATATGCCAATAGACAAATCTGATAGATCTTCTCACTTTCCTGCTATTGAAAAAAAGTATGGACTACCAATGAAGTATTGGTTTGACCAAATAAGCAAAATTTCTGGCAAAAAATACCCTGAGCAAATTGCTTTTTTGCGCGAAAATCATGGTTTTAGTCAAGCTCACGCAAATGCTCTCGTTATGTACACACGAGGATCGCATTCATCCCAGCGATATAAAAATTTGGCACAATTTTTAAAGATTTGTACTAAAGAGCAAGCAAAAACCGTGAAAAAAATTATCAAGATCATTACTGATAAGCATCCAAATCTGACTATAGCAATTGCCTGGAACACCCCACAAATTAAATTTCAAGATAAATACATATTTGGGATTTCTGTCCTAAAAAATCACCTACTGCTCGCACCATGGGAGGTAGCAGTGTTACACAAATTTACCCCAAAACTAAAGAACTATAAAGTGAACAAAAAAACATTTCAAGTGCCCAATGATTGGCAAGTTGATGA
>CAZXCT010000018.1:0-19730 GCA_964639395.1 uncultured Bifidobacterium sp. | reverse complement strand
AGATCGCGAAAAGCTAGGCCAAGAAATGATGAAGCTCTACAAAGAGACCGGTACAAACCCTTTGGCTTCTTGCTTTCCGATTTTGCTGCAAGCCCCGATTTTCTTTGCCCTCTTTAGAGTTCTTCAGTACGGAATTTCTCAAGAGCAACCGCTAGGTTTTTTTGCCGGCCGTGAAGAATTGCTGAGCCAGGCCCATGACGCCACCATATTGGGAGTACCACTATGGGCTTACTTTTTAGGCACTATCGGAAACACCAGCCCTGAGCTGGTGGCGAGCGGCGCTAACTTCACAACCGTTCGAATCATGACTTTAATTTTGGTGGTATTTATGTCGGCCACCACCTTTTTAACCCAGCGCCAATTAATGGTTAAAAACATGGCGGCAGATAATCCAATGGCGCAACAGCAAAAAATCTTGCTCTATGTATTTCCGATTATTTTTGCGGTAGGCGGGGTGGGGTTTCCGATCGGTGTCTTGATTTATTGGTCCACCACGAACGTCTGGTCGATGGGACAGCAGTTCTGGATCATCAGAAATAACCCAACTCCCGGCACCCCAGCTTTTGATGCTTGGGAAGAGCGTAAAAAGAAGAAGCAAGCCAAGAAAGGTATAGTCGAAGAAAACCCCTCATCTGACACCCAAACTTTAGAACCCCCTAAACGCCAACAACCCAAAAAGCGAAGCCGTAAAAAGCGTAAAAACTGACCCGTTCCACGTGGAACCAAAATTTTTCAAAAGGAGCAAAAATGACTGACGCAGCGCGAATCAAGCAGTTAGAAGCTGAAGGGGAAGCCGCCGCCGACTACCTAGAAGGCCTGTTGGATATAGCCGACCTAGATGGGGATATCGACATCGATATCGAGGGCGAAAGAGCGATGCTGAGCATTGTGGGGGCAGACCTCTCTCAATTAGTGGGCGCTGAAGGCAACGTGTTAAATGCCTTGCAAGATTTGACTCGGCTAGCTGCCACCAGAGAGACGGGCGAGAAGTCCCGATTGATGTTAGACATTTCAGGCTTCAGAGCAGCACGTAAAGCGGCACTAACCGCCCTAGGGATCGAAGCTTGCGAAAGAGCTAAAAGCACCAACGAGGCAGTGGCACTTGAGCCAATGACGCCTTTTGAGCGAAAGATCATTCATGACGCCGTTGCCACCCAAGAGCTCACCAGTGAGTCGGAAGGCGAAGAGCCCAATAGATACGTGGTGGTTTTACCAGCCCAATGAGTGGGTTAGTTCCACGTGGAACAAGTTCTAAAGCAGCACTAGCTGAGAGTCAAGCCACCCTTCAGCAGTATGAGGCGATTTTAAAACGCGAAGGCGATACACGAGGCTTACTTGGGCCGAGAGAACTTGAAATAGTTTGGGATCGTCATATCCTCAACTGCTTAACCTTGGTCGAACTAATCCCGCTAAATTCAACCGTTGCTGATATCGGTTCTGGGGCAGGACTACCGGGGATAGTTTTAGCGATAGCAAGGCCAGATCTAGCAGTAACCTTGGTTGAGCCCACCCTAAGGCGGGTGGAGTTTCTCAATGAGACAAAAGCTGAGTTAAATCTTGAAAACCTCTCAATTATTCAAGGTAGGGCTGAAGATCTAATTAAAGGGCAGAAATTCGAAATCGTTACCGCTCGGGCAGTAGCCCCAATGAAGAAATTGCTTAATTTGTGCCTTCCTTTATTGAAACCTGGTGGGTATCTTTTGGCACTAAAGGGCGAAAAAGCCAATATTGAATTAACCGAGGCGTTGGAGCAAATTTCTAAATGGAACGCGACTAGTCTCGGGGTTGTGAAATTAGGATTAGATATAAATACCCAAGCCACCGCGGTGGTAGTCAAGGCTAAGGAAAATGAATAAGCAACTGGGTTGGCCAGAGGATGTGACTCAAGTCACACAAACTACTGAGCCATTAGGTTGGCCGCAAAATGACTGATTCACCACTTGCCCAAGCCGCCCAAACTGCAGTTTCAGTAAGAAGCGGAAACTTACCTGCTTTAAATAAACCATCACACCCAATTGTGGTGACAATTGCCAATCAAAAAGGTGGAGTTGGCAAAACAACAACTGCTGTAAATATTGCCGCCGCTTTAGCAAAACACAATTTAGAAGTTTTAGTTATCGATACTGACCCACAAGGTAACGCCTCAACCGCGCTCGGGATCGATCATCGCGTGGGCACACCAAGTGTCTATGACGTATTAGTAAATGACGATGAATTTGCAAATGTGGTGCAGCCAGTTTTAGAAATCCCAAATTTATATTGCGCGCCCGCCACGATTGATTTAGCCGGTGCAGAAATTGAATTAGTCTCAGTAGTTGCTCGCGAGTACCGGATGCAACGTGCTCTAAAAAAATATATAGATTTTCATCAAAATAAATACCAGAAAAGACTTGACTACATCTTTCTCGATTGCCCACCGAGCTTGGGCTTATTAACACTAAATGCCTTGGTGGCGGCAAATGAAGTAATGATTCCAATTCAAACTGAGTACTACGCGCTTGAGGGCCTAGGGCAACTAATGAACAACATAAATCTTGTGAAGAAACAATTGAACCCAGAATTAAAAATCTCAACCATTGTGTTAACAATGTTTGATTCTAGAAACAACCTGAGCCATCAAGTATCAGATGAAGTGCAAAAACATTTTGGTGAACTGGTCTTAAAAACCCCGATCCCAAGATCAGTAAGAGTCTCTGAGGCGCCGAGCTATCAACAGACGGTGATCGAGTATGACCCAGGCTCACCTGGCGCGCAGGCGTATCTTGCGGCAGCAAAAGAATTTGCGCAAAAGCACAATTAAAAAAGGATAAATATGGCAACTAAGCGTGGTGGGCTAGGTAGAGGGTTGGGCGCATTGATCCCAACTTCTGATTCTTCAGTAAACGAATCAAATGAGTTCTCTCAAATTCCGGGCATGCAATTAATTGACGTTGACATTAATTTGGTGGATCCAAATCCGCAACAGCCCAGGGCTATTTTTGAAGAAGACGCCATGAACGAATTGGCTTATTCGCTGCGCGAGATCGGGTTGTTGCAGCCAATTGTGATACGAGTAAAAAGTAGAAACCGCTATGAATTAATTGCAGGTGAGCGAAGATTACGCGCTGCCAAGTTAGCAAAATTAAAATCAATCCCAGCGATTGTGAGAGTGGCAGAAGATAACGTAATGCTGCGAGATGCATTAATTGAAAATCTGCACCGAGCGAACCTAAATGCCTTAGAAGAAGCCGCCGCCTACCAGCAATTATTAGAAGATTTTAGTTGCACCCAAGATGAACTTGCCATGAAGTTGGGACGCTCTCGTCCGCAAATAACTAACACCTTACGGCTATTAAAACTACCAACCAGTGTTCAAAAAAGAGTCGCTGCTGGGGTTATTTCTGCAGGTCACGCTAAAGCAATTTTAGGATTATCAGATTCAAACCTAATGGAGCAATTAGCAAATAAAATTGTGGCAGAAGGTTTAAGTGTTCGGGCAACTGAAGAATTAGTAACACTTGGCTTTAAATCAGAAGCAGCTAAACCAAATAAGAAAACCCCGACTATTAAAGCGCCAGGCTTAAAAGATTTATCACAAAGACTTGAAGAGCGATTAGATACCAGAGTTAGTATTCAAATCGGAAAAAACAAAGGCAAGATCATAATAGAATTTGCCACTATGGAAGATTTACGACGAGTAATTGAAGT
Source organism: uncultured Bifidobacterium sp. (assembly GCA_964639395.1). Lineage (GTDB taxonomy): Bacteria > Actinomycetota > Actinomycetes > S36-B12 > UBA5976 > ATZT02. The sequence goes on along the minus strand of CAZXCT010000018.1, from coordinate 16,043 downwards.
TATCGAGAAATAGCAGCAAGAATTAATTTATTTATAATTTCACCTAAAGATTTATTTGAGGCTTCTGCGGCGAGTGGCAAAAGTGAAGTTTCAGTTAGCCCGGGTGAAATCGTTGCTTCTAAAAACCAAATTTGATCGTTTTCAAGTATTAAATCAATTCGGGACCAATCTCTAAGCCCCAAGGCTTGGTGTATCTCGACTGCAACTTGCGAAACTCTTTTGGCGTCTGATTCGCTTATTCTGGCGGGGGTAAAAAACTCCACCATGCCAGCGGTATATCGCGCGGTGTAATCATAAATTCCACCATCTGGGCAAATTTCAACAATTGGTAAGGCGCGTGGAGTTACTTCATCTTCAACCACACTTACTGCGAGCTCTGTCCCTGAAATGTACTTTTCTATTAACACCGTGGTGTCGTACGAGAAAGCATTTACCATTGCCGCAGGCAATTCACTGCGCTCATGAATAACACTTACCCCTAAAGCTGAACCACCGTGTACTGGCTTAACAACTAACGGAAGTTTTAAATCTTGCGCCACAGCATCCAGCACTACATCTGCGCCAAGTTCTCTAAAAGCGGTGTGAGGGAGCGCGATCGAATTTGGAGTCTTAATTTTATTTTTCGCCACTACAGTTTTGGCAATTGCTTTATCAAAAGTTACTCGACTTGCTGGGCCTTTCGATCCAACATACGGAATTTGTAAATTATCTAAAACGTCACGTAGCGCGCCATCTTCACCAACCGCGCCGTGCACCACTGGCACAACGCAATCAGGTTTGTTTTGTTTTAACCAATTAAGTAAATTTGCATCAACATCAACCACTTCAACATCGTGGCCTTGCTCTTTAATTACCTCAGCAATTCTGCGCCCAGAGCGCAAAGAAACTTCGCGTTCAGCCGAAAGTCCTCCAGCTAAAACAACAACGTGCAAATTTTTCAACTAAACCACGTCCGGTGCACTGAGATCACCGGTTTGAGTGGTTAATTTGCCGGTGACTCCAAAAGTATCTCGCAACTCAATTTCTTGTCTGATAACTTCACCAAGTCGACGAACCCCTTCTTGAATTCTGGACGGTTCTGGGTAACAAAAAGACAGCCTTAAATTTCGCTCGCCAGTTTTGTGGGCATAAAAACCAGTTCCGGGTACGTAAGCCACCAGCGCATTGACTGCTCGCGGCAACATCGCAGTTGCATCAAAACCTTCAGGCAAAGTAACCCACGAATAAAATCCACCCTTAGGTTCTGTCCAGGTGGTCCCGAGTGGAAAATGTATTTTCATTGCCTCAAGCAAAGTATCTCTGCGCTCTAAATAAATTTCTCTAAAAACTTTCACTTGCTCTAACCAAGGTTGATTTTGCAAGTAATCACCGATTGCTAGTTGCACTAAGTTGCTTGGACACAACATGGCAGATTCACTTGCTAGCACTAACTTTTCTCTAATTCCGTGCGGTGCCACGGCCCAGCCAATTCGCATTCCGGGGGCAATGGTTTTAGAAAACGATCCTAAATAAACCACACCTTCAGCATCATCAGCTCTGATCGCGCGCGGTACTGATCCATCAAAACCCAAAAGATTATAAGGATCATCTTCAACAATTAGTATGTTATTTTTTTTAGCAACTTCTAAAATTTGTTTACGTCGTGATTCATCCTGGGTTAATCCTGAAGGGTTTTGGTAAGTCGGAATGGTGTAGATCATTTTTGGCGTCTTACCAGCCTTTTTTGCTTCAACAATTGCTTCTGCTAAGGCAGTAGGGTTTAATCCAAATTCATCACCTGCCACATGCACTACATCGCATTCATATGCTCTAAAAACTCCTAAAGCACCAACATAAGAAGGAGATTCAACAAAAACTACTTCATGGGGATTACAAAAAACTCTTACTATTAAATCGATTGCCATTTGTGATCCAGCCGTAATGACGACATCATCAGGATGGGTTTGTACTTGCGTTAAAGCAACAACTTCAGTGATTTGCTCACGTAATCCAACCTCACCTTGCCCAGATCCATATTGCAAGGCAACATTGCCACGTTGTTTAATAACTTTAGAAAATGTTTCAGCCATAATTTCATGATTTAAAGCGGAGACAAATGGCATACCGCCAGCTAGTGAAACTACTTCTGGCCGCGAGGCAACTGCAAATAAAGATCTAATTTCTGAAGCAGTCATGACCTTGGCCCTTGCGGCATAGGTATCTACCCAAGGGTCTAAACGATTACCCTCAACACCCATGAGCATCCTTTTGGCTTAAGGGTGAATATCTTACCTTTTGATGGATTTAGAACTCGGCTGGCTGAAAAAACTCTTTAATTGCTTCACTTACCGCTGAAGCCAACGCATCTCTGTAAGAATCATCTTTAAATTTTTTTGATTCATCTGGATTAGACAAATAACCTAAATCAATTCTCACTGCCGGCATGCGAGTCAAACGAAGTAGCTGCCAAGTTTTTGGATGAACTCCGCAATCAACCAAATTCAATTGCTGGCAAACTTTGTTTTGAATCAAGTTAGCCAATTGCTCACCAACACTAGATTTTGTGCCGAGTTGTGAGTTTCCGTAGTAAAAACAAGCGCATCCGCTTGCCACGGGGCTAGCGAGCGCATCTAGATGCAAACTAATTACCAAATCAACTTGGGACTCATTTGCATAATTTGCTCGGGTAATTTCGTCAACGTTTTCGTTGGTGCGAGACAATAAAGTAGTCGTGCCAAGCGCGGCTAACTTACCTTCTAATCTTTGTGCGATATCTAAAACTATTTCAGCTTCGCTTAAACCCAATACAGTTATTCCACTATCGCTACCACCGTGAGCTGGGTCGATTAAAATTACTTTGTTCGCAATGCCAGTCTTTTTAAAATTGTGCTTTATTGAATCTCGCATTTCTTCAGGTATTCCACCTGTAAAGCTACGGGTTAATCGATCTAAAGCCCTAAAAACTTCTAAGCCACAAATTCCATCAGCAGTTAAGCCAGTTCCTTTTTGAAATTCTTGTAAGGCCTTAAAAGTATTTATTCCAAAAATTCCGTCAACTCGACCAGAATCAAAACCTAAATCATTTAATTTTCTTTGCAAACTTGCAACATCATCGCCATGAATCAAATGTCCCGGGGTATAAATCAGTACGCGGTCACCTAAAAACCATCGCGCCTCTTCTAATCTGCGAAAGGTTTCTAGACCAACAACTCCATCGACAGATAAGCCTTTATCTTGTTGAAACTTACGAATAGAATTTTCTAAAGTTTCATCAAAAGAATTTTTACTTTCAGAAATTAAGCCGATTCGAACCAGCCAATCGCCAATCTCGGACACAGCGGCGCCACTGTCCCCACGGCGAATTAAGTTAAAAGTTGGTTTCACTTAAGGCAAGTTAGCCTTAAAGATTTAGAGAAAGCTCGCCAGGTCGGCAAGTAGTGCTGCTTTTGGCTTAGCACCAACAATTGTCTTTGCCAATTGCCCACCTTGGTAAACATTCATAGTCGGGATTGAAGTGATCCCTAGCGCTTGCGCGGTGCGCGGATTCTCATCAACATTAAGTTTTCCGATGATGATCTTTCCGGCGTTCTCATCAGATATCTGTTCTAATATTGGCGAAACCATTTTGCACGGCCCACACCATTCGGCCCAAAAATCTACCAAAATTGGCAAATTAGAATTCTTTATTTCAGAATCAAAGTTTGCATCTGTCAAAGTTATAGTTGCCATTTATTTCTCCTCCGCTGAGAAAATACCTTTACTTGATAACCATCTTTCAGCATCTAACGCTGCTTTACAACCCGATCCGGCGGCCGTTACTGCTTGTCGATAAACATGGTCAACCACATCCCCGCAAGCAAACACACCTTCAAGGTTTGTTAGCGTCGTATCTGGTTTGGTAACTATATAACCATTTTGATCAACAGTTACCTGGTCTTTAACCAATTCGCTTCTTGGGTCGTGCCCGATTGCCACAAATAATCCACTAAGCGCTAAATCTCGCTCTACCTTGGTATTAATATCAACAATTCTTACCCCAGATACTTTTGTGTCACCTAGAATTTCTTTTACCGCCGAATTAAATACAAATTCTATTTTTGGATCCGCTTGCGCTCGCTGCTGCATAATTTTACTTGCGCGCAATTCGTTTCGGCGATGGATCACATAAACCTTAGAAGCAAATCTGGTTAAGAAGGTTGCTTCTTCCATGGCAGAATCCCCGCCACCCACTACTGCGATTACTTGCTCTTTAAAAAAGAATCCATCACACGTGGCGCAATATGAGACACCGCGACCTGACAGCAAATCTTCTTTTTCGACATTTAATTTTTTATAACCCGAGCCAGTAGCCAAAATAATTGCGCGGGCTTGATGCTCATTACCAGCGCCATCGGTAACAGTTTTGATCTCTGAAACTAAATCCATTTTGACGATGTCATCGGTGATAAATTTTGTGCCAAATCGCTCAGCTTGGGCACGCATCTCGTCCATTAGATTTGGGCCCATAATTCCATCTTTAAATCCTGGGTAATTTTCAACTTCGGTGGTGTTCATTAACGCACCACCAGCAGTGACAGATCCTTCGAAACAAAGCGGAGCCAATTGGGCTCGAGCGGTGTATAACGCAGCGGTGTATCCAGCTGGCCCTGATCCAACAATTATGACTGGATGAATTTTGGACAAAATATTCACACTTTCTTAAGATTTAACTATCTCAACTCAATTATATTGCTTAGCCTGCTGCGCTACCTGATCTGCACGCATATGTGACTTAAGCAACTTAATTAGTACCTTCCATTAGACGTTTAATTTTGGCTTTTGCTCGAAAGTGTCTACTTTTAATAGTGCTCTCAGCGCATCCACATATTTTTGCAACTTCTTTAATTGAGTAACCACCATAATCCATTAAATAAAGCGTGAGCTTTTGATCAGTAGATAAATTGTTTATTGCTAATAACAAGTCAGCGTGAACTTCAGAATCAATTGCTTCAACAAAAACCTCATCTATCACCGCTAAATTTTCAATTGAATAGTAATTTGCGTACTTTTTCATTACTTTAAGCTCATCAATACAAGCATTTATTAATATTCGGTGAAGCCAAGTGCCAGCCTGTGCTTGAAATCTAAAGTTTTTTGCCCCCCGCAGCGCAGAAAAGAAACACGTTTGCACCATATCCTCAGCTGCCTCACGGCTTTTTAAGTATCCGATGGCGACTGACAAAAGTTTTGGTTTGTGTCTTAAAAATAATTGACCAAATGCATCAGTATTTCCATCTAAAAAATCTCGCAACAATTCATTGTCTGATGCTTCACTTAGAATAAAATCATCTGAATGATTTTGCATTCAAACATATTAAAAAAGTTTTATTTAAAAAGTCTATAGATATTATTTAATTCTTTTACTCGCAAAATAAAAGTTAAGGAAAAATAGACAAATGTACCAAAAATGCCCACCAATAGTATATGAAAAATGTTACTCAAAAAGTCATTTGTTAGTGCGTAAAAATTAAGGTAAGTGTTAAAAACGACTAAACCGGCTACCAGCCCTAAGCCAGCGATAAATAATTTAGGGGTATTTGAAGAGACACTTGGCTTTACACCAATTTTTTTAATCAAGCTCATATAAAGAAATGGCGTAACGATTAAATACGAGATAACTAAACTAAGTGCCAATCCAACGATTCGAGCATTTGAGCTTAAATTGCTATAAAGCAAATAAGCAGTTATTGCATGAATAATGTTTAGTGCAATATTAAATAAAAAGGGAGTTTTTGTGTCATCAAGTGCATAAAAACCTCTCAAAATTAAATAAAACAATGAAAACGGAACCAACCCAAACATAAATGCACTTAGCACAACGCCAGTGCTAAAAGAATTTTCAAAAGAGGCGCTACCTCTGGCAAAAAGTGCTACCGCAACCAACGGGGCGATGGCTGCCAGTATGGCTGAAATTGGTAACAGCAAAAAAGTCAAAGTATTTATGGATCTTTTTAGTTCGTTAACTAATTCATTTTTATTTGATGCAGTTGCTAAATTGCTAAATCTAGGAAGTAGTGCTGTAACTAATGAAACAGTAATAATTGAGTGCGGCAGCATAAAAATTAAATAGGCGTTTTGATAAGCAGTAAAACCTATGTCTGTTTGCGCCACATTTGCCCCGGCAGCTAAACGGGTAATTAGTACATAAGTTATTTGGTTTACTACTACATAGCCAAAAGTCCAGAAGGCTAATTTGCCAGTAAGGGCTAAGCCAGAGTTCTTAAATTTAAAATTAGCAGAAAATTTATAATTAACTTTTCTTAAAATCGGCAATAAAATCAAAGCCTGAGCTGCTACCCCCAGGGTTGTGCCAACCGCGAGTAAATAAATTGCCGAGATTGAAACTTCGCCTGCAACTGGTTGGGCGAAAACCACATTTAAAAACAATAGGGCAGTAATAGTGACAACAATATTGTTTGCAATTGGTGCAAACATAGGTACAGCAAAATGACCACGTGCATTTAGGATTTGTTGCAAAAGTGCAAATAATCCATAAAAAAATATTTGCGGCAATAAAAATCTGGCAAAAATAACAGAAGTATCTAGATTTGCTTGGGTCCAGTTATTTGGGGCATAGATATTTACAATTAAAGGAGCAATTAATACCGCAAGTGCACTTAATGCTAATAAAACGATTATCACAAAAGTCAGTAACTTATTAGTAAATGATTCACCACGGTCTAAATCAGAGTTTTGATGTTTTACTAACTGCGGTACAAAAATACTATTTACTGCTCCACCAATAATGATGATATAAATAATTGTTGGTAGTGAATTTGCAATGGAGTACGCATCAGCAAACGGGCCAAATCCAATCGCGGCAATTACCGCAGCAGAACGCACTACCCCAGTAATTCGTGAAAGTATTGTGCCTAAAGCCATTTGAGAGCTGTTTTTGAATAATCCAGACTTAGCCATTTCTAGCTTCTTTTCTTCTTCTTAAAAATGAATTAATTGAAAGCAAAATTAATGCAATAAATGCGATTACCGCAACCCAGGTAGCAACTTGGCTATATGCGGCTGAGCGAACAGAAATTAACACCGGATCACCAAAGGCGTCACCATTTGGGGTAAGCAATTGTAATTTGACTTCAATGTCGCCAGATCCAACTACTTTGCCTTCTAAGGTAATACCTTTTTTTGACCCCGGCTCAACCTCAATAACACCTAAATCTTCTGCGACAAATCGAATTGTTGGATTACTTGTGGCACTAATTTTTAGTAAAATCGTTTGATTTAAATTATTAGAAATAGTTAGCGGAATAGACCCAGCTTCACCAGGTAAGACAACTGAACCTTGTGCCAGAATTTTAATTTCATTTTTTGAATTTGTGAGTGAGTCAATAGTTGAATTAAGATAATTTTCTCTATCAATTTTGCTCACTCGAAATGACATTGAACTTGCTTGCAAAATTGCCTTAGCGTAATTATCAACTGGTGTTTGATCAGTAAAGATAGCAGCTAATTCAGCCAGTAAGCCTTGAGCTTTTTTAATATTGTCAATATGTTCAGCCGATAACTCCTGCGCTAAATCCAACTCAGAATATATATAAGGGTTTCTAAGTACATTTGCAATTTCTTTATTTGCAACCTCAGTTAATGTAACTGGCCTTATCCAAGGTGCACGAGTTAAAGTTTGCGCAATTACCAAAGAGCTTTCAAGTGTTGGATCCCAGAAAACCTCAGGTGAAACAACAATCGTTCTATCGATATCGCTGATTTGATTAGCCAAAATAAAAGTATCTGACAACAACTGCTGTCTGAAGGCAACAGTCTCTTGAGCAGTATTTACCTGCTTAGTAAAAGAAGTAGATAAAAGCGCATCGTTTAGTAAAACCCGCTTTCGACCTTGGTCTGTATTTACTTCAGCAATACCAGACGGGGTAAAGAGCGTTCCAGCAATAGGTTGATATTTCAAACTATTAACTAATGAATACGAATTCGCTAAGGCAAAACTTTTAGAAATAACTTCTGGTGGGATTGATCCGGTTGGTGACAAATTTATTACACCATCGATTGAGTTTGCCAGATATTGCTCAGTAATCGGCCGAGCAATTGTCAACACTTGCTCAAGTGCACTAGTGGCTTCGTGTTGCGCTAAGGCAGACAAATCCGCCGCAGCAAACGGCATCGCCCATGTTTCGGTGGTAGCTGCTGAAAATTGTAAACTGTTTAAATATAAATTAATTTCATCAGTGAATTCACCTTGAGAAAGATTTCCTAAGTCATTTCTAATCAAGTAGCCGTTAGAAGAATTTGCTAAAAACTCAACCAAAACCGGGTCGATAACCCAATTAACAGAGTTTCCTTGTCCAGCACGAAGAATGTTTGCTAAGCGTCCATTGCCAATCATTGATTCAGGCAAAGTCTCGTCAGCTAAAGCGCCTTCGTAGTCTGTTTTAATTTCACTTGCGACTGGCCAAATTAAACTTATCCCAACCGGTGTAATTTGAGTTTCTAAACTACTGCGGTAAGGCATTGCAACTTTTTTAAAATCTAGTGGGGTCTGCTCACTTTCAAATTGAAAACCAATCAGATACACGCCATCGCCTTCAGTTAATAGCTGCTCTACTAAATAGGCGGTTGACCAAGTTGCGCGCTGTTGCGGGATTAAATCTGTCACCGGAATTCTCAAGCCAGTATCGCGCATCAGGGTGGTGCGCCCTGAATTATTTAATTCGTTGCTAAGGGTTAAGCGTGAATTAATTGCCGGAGATAAAAAAATCCTCACACCAAGATCGCTTAGTGGGATATCGCCGGTGTTGGCTAAAACCCCACCGAAGCGAATCACATTCCCGATGATGGGTGTGTTTGGCTCGGCAAAATTTAACTCTAAATCGCCACTGGCGGTGACAGATTGCGATGGGCTAATTAGTAATAAAGGTATAAAAAAACTAAGAATCAATGCGATTTTTAGCGATTTAGCCAGTCTCATATGACTTAACAATAGGTGACATTTGAATTAATCCTGACGAAGCCGAGAACCTTTCACGCTCTAGGCTCAAGTCTGTGGATTCAAGCAATAAATCAGCAGCAACCTTGCTCAAACTAGAGCAATCGCTAAAACCCATCACACCATTATTGCGCGAACTCGGTGAATTGTTTAAAAAATCAAACTTCGAAATTTCATTGGTAGGTGGGCCGGTTCGAGATGCTTTGTTGGGGCGAAGTGTTAAAGATTTAGATTTTACAACCAATGCCCGCGCCGCCGATATACAAAAAATATTAAAACCGTGGGCAGAACATATTTGGGACGTAGGAATTAAATTCGGAACAGTTGGTGCAAAGCGTGACGGGTACGCCTTAGAGATAACCACCTACCGCACAGAAGTTTATGATCCCACTAGTCGCAAACCACAAGTTAACTTTGGTGATTCACTAATCGAGGATTTACAAAGAAGAGATTTCACTATAAATGCAGTTGCTTTGAAGTTACCAGATTTTGAAATTGTTGACCCACACAATGGAGTAACCGATTTAATTAATAACAAGCTAACTACGCCAATAGATGCTGAGACGCTTTTTTCAGAAGATCCGCTACGCATGCTGCGCGCAGCAAGATTTATCGCCAAACTTAATTTAATAGTTGACCCAACAATTGTCACAGCTGTAAAAAAATTAAAAGATAGATTACAAGTTGTTTCTAAAGAAAGAATATCTGACGAGTTAACAAAACTTTTATTGTTAGATTCACCTAGCGCAGGTTTAGAATTCTTAGTTGAAACAGAGTTGGCCGAACAGTTTTTACCAGAGCTTCCGGCATTAAAACTTGAAGTTGATGAACACCACCGTCACAAAGATGTCTATCACCACACCTTAATAGTTTTAGAGCAGGCAATTGAATTAGAGAAATCACATCAACCGACTTCTGAGCCAGATTTAGTTTTGCGCTTAGCCGCCCTACTACACGACATCGGTAAACCAAGAACAAGAAAGTTTGAAGCAGAAGGTCGAGTTTCGTTTCATCATCATGAAGTAGTTGGTGCCCGTATGACAAAAAAACGTTTACAAGAATTGAGATTTTCTAAAGAGCTAATTTCTGATGTAGCAAAATTAGTTGAGCTACATTTAAGGTTTCATGGCTATGGCACCGGACAGTGGACCGATTCAGCAGTGCGTCGCTATGTACGAGATGCGGGTGATTTATTAGTCAAACTACACAAGTTAACTCGCGCGGATAGCACTACACGCAATCAAAAAAAGGCAGAAGAACTACAAAAAAATTATGATCAGCTAGAAGCGCGAATCGAAGAACTCTCAAAAGCAGAAGAACTTGCCAGTATCAGACCTGATCTAGACGGCCAAGAAATCATGCAAATATTGAATTTGCCACCAGGCCCCTTGGTTGGTAACGCCTATGAATATTTATTAGAGCTCAGACTTGAAAACGGCCCAATTAGCAAAGATGCTGCTAAAGCAGAATTGTTAACTTGGTGGCAAAATCAACAATCGTGAGTGAAATTCAACAAATAACTAATCCGGCAAAACCAAGAGAAGTGATTGATTACGGATTACAACGTCGCGCTGCCTTAACCCAAGTTGCTCGCGGAAGGATGTATCGCGAAGAGATCTGTGATGCCGACCCAAATTTAAGAAAAACCTCTCGATGGCACGGGATTGTCACAAATAGATTTTGTGCCGTATGCAAAATTGAAAAACTTAGAGAAATCTCGTATGTGTTTTCAAAAGAACTTGGGCCCTTTTCTGGTCGAATTAAAAAGCCACAAGAAATAACAGAAATGGCAAGTAATTTTGGTCAAATTAGAGTTTTTGTAGTTGAAATTTGTGAGTTATGTGGATGGAATCATTTACATAGCTCATATGTGGTGGGCGATGGAAACCCCCGAAAGCCATTACGTAAGCCACCTGATTGGCTTGATTAAATGAGCACCCGCAGACCTACTAAAAAAAAGAATTCAAAAAGTAAAAATAAAATCATCTTTCGCCTTGCGGTGTTAGCACTATTTTCTGCAATAGTTTTTGTCTTTCTATTAGCGTTTGCCGTCGCTACCACAAATATTCCGCAACCGAGTGAAGTGGCAAGAGCGCAGGCAACTGTGGTTTATTGGGCAGATGGCGAAACAGAAATAGGTAGGTTTGGTGAATATAACCGTACCGATATTTCGCTGAGTGAGATTTCATTAGCGACGCAGTACGCAGTGTTAGCCACAGAAGATAGAGATTTTTATAATCACCAAGGATTTTCTATCCGGGGCATTTCGAGAGCATTCATTAACAACATATTTACTGATTCACTTGCCGGTGGGTCAACAATTACCCAGCAGTATGCAAAGTTAGCTTTTTTAACCACCGAAAGAACTATCGTTAGAAAATGGAAAGAACTCGTCTTAGCCATAAAACTTGAAACCACTAGCTCAAAAGATAAAATTTTAGAAAATTATTTAAATACTGCCTATTTTGGTCGCGGCGCATATGGCATTCAGGCGGCGGCCCAAACTTATTACGGGGTAGATGCCCCGGATCTTTCAGTTTCACAATCTGCCGCTTTAGCCGCTTTAGTGCAAGCCCCAAGTGCAATTTCAAATCCAGATAACAAACAACGGTGGGTTGCACGCTGGCGTTACGCGATTGACGGAATGGTAAAAATGCAATGGTTAAACAAATCAACTGCTGACGTTTTAATGTTTCCGCAAGATATTGAATACAGATCTCAAAACAAATTCGGTGGAACAAATGGGTATTTACTATTTACTGTTCGTCAAGAAATGTTGGATAAGGGATATACCGAAAACGATTTAAACCTTCGCGGGATCAAAGTAGTTTCAACTTTCGAGCGAAACGCACAACAAGCAGTTGTGGCGGCAGTTGAGCAAGAGGGTCCAAAAGAAAACATTGAAGGCTTAAGAATTGGTATTGCTTCAGTAAGGCCGGGCACCGGTGAAATCGTTGCAATGTATGGCGGGGCAGATTATGTTAAAGCGCCACTCAACAATGCAACGCAAGCAATCGCGCAAGCGGGCTCTACATTTAAACCTTTTGCTTTGGCCGCTGCATTTGAACAACAAATAAGTTTAGACACGCTATTTAACGGAGATAGCCCCAGAAAGTTTGGCGATTACAAAGTAAGAAACTATGGCAACACAGACTTTGGCGAAGTTTCGCTATTAGCAGCAACCGAAAGCAGTATTAATACTCCTTTTGTCGAATTAGGGTTAATGGTTGGAACCGACAAAGTTTTAGATGCCGCGCTGCGCGCTGGAATCCCGCAACAAACTCCTGGATTAATTTCAGATGTAACACTGGTACTTGGAACCGCCTCACCTAACACCATCGATTTAGCAGTTAGTTACGCAACTTTTGCTGCACGAGGCGTTTACACGAAACCAACTTCAATAAAAGAAATTTACGCCCCTAACGGCGGACTCTTATATGAAATAGTTATTGACGCCACACCAGCTTTTTCAACTGAAGTTTCAGATGAAGTTAACTTTGCACTCAGACGAGTAATCAGAAACGGAACTGGCATCAATGCACGCATCGGCAGGCCTGCCGCCGGCAAAACTGGCACCACCGATGAAAACAAATCTGCGTGGTTTGTTGGCTACACACCTGATCTGGCGACAGCAGTAATGATGTCAAAAGACGATGAAAACGGAAACCCAATGACGCTAAGTGGTACAGGCGGAATGCGAAACGTAACTGGTGGATCATTTCCCGCCAGAATGTGGCGCTATTACATGAGCGAAACATTAGCGAGCACGCCAGTGAAAGAATTTGCCGCTAGATCAAACATTGGATTAGTTGTTGAAACTGATTTAGGTGAAAGTATTGAAGAAGATGTTTCAATCGAACCAATTGAGCCAACCCCGACCCCAACACCAACACCTACCGAGACAGTTACCGAAACCCCGACCCCAACGCCTACCCCGACTGAAACAGTTACCACTGAACCTGAAACTACTGACCCACCGATCGAAGAAGATCTCTAATTTAAACCTTTTACTAAATCAAAATTAGTAGTTGTAAATCGAACCTTTAAATTGACTTCGTCACCAATTTGTAAATTATTTCTAAATTTTGAAACTAAAACTAAAGAGACATTCATATGCGCTGGCTCAAAAAAATAACTTGCCTTACCTTTAATTATGAAAGGTGAGCGATATTTGCCTAACGCTGCTAGCAATCCCAAGCCGATAACTTTTAATCGATCGATAAAGGTTTTGCTAGATTTATCTGAATTTAGACCTATGCCGTGGGCCGTGCCACCAGAGAGCACAATTAATTTTTTATTATTCGCGACACTTTTTTGGGTGTAGCCTGCCTTATTAACCTCATTGAGCACCGCTAACACATTTGATTTTGCAGTCAAAAATGATTTATCACCTAACCATAATTCAGTACCGACTCGGATTCTAAAATTAATTTTAGGTTTAAGTTTTTTTAGCGCGCTCAATTCATCTAAACTTATATGACTCAACCAAACATCAGTATTTTTGGTGAGTGATTCTAGTTTGTTTATCCAGTCAATTACTTGGTCAACTTTTGAAACTTCTGGGTCAGCAATCGGTAAATGTAAGGCAAGCCCACGAAAGTTAGATTTAGTTAAACCGGTAAAACTATTAATTTTGTCAATACTGATACCAAAGCGGTTTGTGCTAGTTAGTCCTTCAATTACAAAAGGTGTTTTAAAATCAAATCCTGAATTTAAATCAGAGATAGTGCGGATAAACCGTCGGCCAAAACTACTGCTAGCTGACGCACTCGCACGATCATTTTTGTTATAGGGCTCAAGTATTAGCACTTGGCCTTTAAAGATCTTTTCAATTTGCTTGGCTTCATAAACGGTGCCGACACTAATAGTGCTTAATTTCAGGCGATTTGTTTCGTTGACTAAATTACTCAACCCAAAACCATAACCATTGCCTTTAATCACGGGCACTAAATTGCCAAAATCTTTTAAAACCTTTTTTTGGTGTGCTCTAAATTTTGGGGCATCTACCTCTAGAAAGAGTGTCACTACTTACTCCTTCTATTCATCAAGAACTTAAAAATACGATACACAAAACTATTTAATACTAAATCCCACTCACCCACATATTTGATAACTTTTCCACCGGTTCCTAGCTTAAATCGCAAAAGTCCAAATAATGGATTCGTTTCATCCAAAGAATCACTGATCCCTCTGAAGTCGTAGATCTCAGCACCAGCATCTCGCGCATCTTGAATCATTTTCCATTGGATGGCATTACTGGGGCGAAAGTCTCTTCCACTAGTTGACGAAGCCCCATACGAATACCACACTCGGTTTTTCACACGAACCCAAATTGTGGCGGCGTGAAACTCTTCATTTACACTCGCCAAATAAATTCTCAATTCAGAGAGTTCATTATTTAAACTGGTATACATTTTTTCAAAGTAACTAAGTGGTCGTGGTCGAAATCCATCTCGCACGGCAGTCTCTTTATAAAGTTTATGAAAAATAGGTAAATCTTTAAATTCTGCCACCCTAACTTCAACCAAAGCGGATTGTGCTTTTTTAATATTTCTGCGCCACTCTTGATTAAATTCTTGCAGTAAGTCATCATCTGTTTTATTCGCAATATCTTTTATAAATACATAGCGTGGTTGAAAATCCCCAAATCCGGCAGCTTGATTTGCTTGACGGCAACCTATTTGTTTTAGCGCTGCGATTACTTGATTTGGATGAGAATCGATTTGATTAAAACTTTTTACTCCATTTTCAATAGCAGTTTTGATTTGATCTTTTTCATAAGTATTTTCGATAATTCTTGGCCCAAATTTAACAGCAAACACTCGATTAGTTTTTGCATAATCTTTTAAGGCCGTTACCCACTCAGCAACCTGATTGATAAACCCGGCGTTGATTACGGGGCCTTCAGGTAAATACCAAAGCGCATAATTTAATTTAGGGATTACTCGGCTTAAAATTAATCCTGTCCCGATTAAATTTGATTCATCAAAAAACCCGATAGAAAAGCTATTCCACTCAGGCTTAACTTGCGCCCAGGCGGGAGTTTGTAAAAAAGAGTACTCTGACCGATTTTTTAAAAAATCAATATGTTCTTCTTTACTTATTTTTTTTACAACTAAATTCATAAATTCTTTCTTAGGTATTCGACATCTTGGTGTACTAAATCTAAATTAGTCTCACAAATACTATTTGCTTTTGATTCTTTTACGGTTTTTAATATTAAATCTTTAGGTAATAAACTAGTCTCAAAATTATCGTGGCGATCTCGGCCTGAATCAGCTTTATCCTTAGAGCCATTAGCATGCACTAAATCAATGCGTTTAGTAATTGCTAAAACATCATTTGCCAAAGACTCCATTTGCCAACCGCCCGCCCAAGCGTGACAAGTATCTAAACAAAACCCCACCTCACTATGGCCTACTGCATTAAAGAGATTTTCAAGATTTTCTTTAGTGCGCGCCATCGCATGTGAGCCACCAGCTGTGTTCTCAATTAATAGCGGAACTTTAAAGTCAACTTGATCTACACATTTTTTCCAGTTCTCAAAACCTTGTGCAGGGTCATCCTCTTTGGTTACATGTCCCGCGTGCACCACCACACCTTCAGCACCCAACTCGAAAGCAAAATCAATTGTGCTTTGCAAAAGTTTGCGCGAAGGGATCCTGATTCGATTATTAGTGCTAGCAACATTTATTACATAAGCTGAATGAACATAGAGTTTTATTCCAGCGGCTTTCAAATCTGACTTAAGTGCCTCAGCCCCAGCCGAATATGCCACGGTGGGTTTACCCCAACCTTGAGGGTCTCCGACTTGAATCTGCACACAATCTGCCCCAACCTTTTGGGCATGAGAGATCGGGTCTAAGTCGTTTCCTAAAGCCACACCTATTAATTGAGTCATATGTATCTAAGGGTAGCCAGCCACTAGCAATTACTTAACAGGCAAAGCGGTATTGTCTGACCTTTAGCCCTCCTGTCGCGGAACGTCCGTGACCGATTAGTCCAAAGGAGGTCGGCTAGCGCATGCGTAAATATGAAGTAATGGTGATCCTCGATCCAGAGTTAGAGGAAC
>CAZXCT010000017.1:1700-20822 GCA_964639395.1 uncultured Bifidobacterium sp. | reverse complement strand
TATTTGGCATTGACTTTCGGCACACTATTGAGTTCTCAAGTTACAGGCGCGCACTAAACCGGCCCTTTCGGGAAAGTTGTAGGGCGACTGGATATTTCTGATTGCTACCCTCAAAACCGGCCACAAAGTGTCCGTGCCTTCTGAGAAATAGCAGCGACTTGCTACTCTAGCCGAACCTATAGGAACGGCTAATCTCGACCCCCAAATCGGACCCCGGCCAGGTTTCGCTTGCCGCGGCGCAACACCACCACACCCCCCGGCAAAAGGTCTGATTTTTCAATTTTCTGCTCAACATCGACTATTCGTTGGTTATTAAGATATGCGCCACCCTCAGCTATCGCTCGCCGTGCTGCACTTTTACTATTTACTAAATTTGTTAAAGACAAAATATCAACCAGCGGTTTTGTTAAATCTGATTCTGCGAGTTCGATTAACTCGATTTCTTTTAAACTCATAATTAGAGTTTGAGAATCTAAACTTGCCAAATCCCCATCACCAAAAAACGCTCCGGTAGCGGACATCACTTTTTCAGTTTCTGCTTGACCATGCACCAATTTAGTTAATTCATATCCTAATTCTCGCTGGGCAACCCGTGCGGCAGGATTTTCATTATTTATCTTGAGTATATTTTCGATCTCAGAAATAGGCTTCATGCTAAATACCATCATCATTCGTTCTATATCAGCGTCATCGGTATTGATCCAAAATTGATAAAACGCAAAAGGTGATGTTAGTTGTGCACTAAGCCAAATGTTTCCGGCCTCAGTTTTACCGAATTTACCACCATCAGATTTTGTGAGCAACGGAGTTGTGAGGGCGTGAACTTTGCCAGCATTTTTTCGACGTACAAAATCCACACCAGCGGTTATGTTGCCCCATTGGTCACTGCCACCAGTTTGTAAGACACATCCATAAAGCTGATTAAGCTCGTAGTAATCGTTTGCCTGAAGTAAGGCATAAGAAAACTCAGTGTAAGAGATTCCGGCAGCATTAAGTCGCGCTGAAACCGCTTCTCTTTCAAGCATTCGATTTATCGAGAAATGCTTTCCAATATCACGCAGCAACTCAATCGCGGATATTTTGCCGGTCCAGTCCATATTGTTTACCACTCGCGCGGCATTATCACCTGAAAAATTAAAAAATGGCTGTATTTGGCTGCTTATCTTGTCAGTCCAAGACAAAACTGTTTTTAGTTCGTTTAAGGTGCGCTCCCCTGATTCTTTTGGGTCTCCTATTAATCCGGTTGCGCCACCTACCAAAAGTAAGGGCTTATGTCCATAATCTTGCAATCTTTTCGCAACCAGTACTTGTAAAAGGTTTCCTAAGTGAAGACTTTCGGCGGTAGGATCAAAGCCAATATAAAAAGTAACCGATGACTTATCTAAAGCTTCACTAAGTTCTTTCTCATCCGTGGTCTGTTGCACGAGACCTCTGGATTTTAACTCATTTAGCGCACCTGGCTTATGCATCATGTAACTTTCTATAGATAACTTCATTGGCCCACATTCGAAATTTAATCCTTTTCTTTTTTAACTCTTTTAATTGAAAATTAAGACTTGTGGCGCTGGTGCCGCTAGCTGAGTTTCGGTTATTAATACTGCCGGTTATGGTGAGTAGGGGCTTGAGACCCTCCCCAAGTAATGGATGAATTTTGACTAAATCGCTTCCAGTTAACTCAACAAGTTCTTTCTGCTGCTTCTCAGCCAACTTCACGCAAGCACCCGCAACTTCATGCGCCGTTTTAAAATCAATTCCATTTAGCGTTAGGTAATCAGCTATCTCGGTAGCCAGGGCATAACCCTTGTCTGCTTCATTCTTCATTTTTGCTAAATCAAACTCCAAAGTCTGGATCATGCCAATAGTCACTGGGATGATTAAAAATAAAGTATCTATCGAATCAAAAACTGGCTCCTTGTCCTCTTGTAGATCACGATTATAAGCAAACGGTAATCCTTTTAGCATGGTTAATAAAGAGGTTAAGTTACCAATTAATCTGCCGCTTTTGCCACGCGTCAATTCTGCCCCGTCAGCATTCTTCTTCTGTGGCATCATGCTTGATCCGGTAGCCCACGCATCATCGAGTCGGGCAAAGGCAAACTCTCTTGAGGTAAAAAGAATTATTTCTTCAGAGATTTTTGACAAGTGAATACCAATTAGCGACATAATAAATAAGATCTCTGCAACAAAATCTCGCTCACTCACTGCATCGATTGAGTTAAGACTGTAATCATCAAAACCAAGCAGGCTGGCGGTGAGTTTGGTGTTTTTGACTACCCCACTTCCAGCAATTGCGCCCGCACCTAATGGTGAAACATTAATTCGTTTATCCCAATCAACAATCCGATCAAGGTCTCTCAAAAGTGAATGAGCATGACTCAATAGGTAGTGTCCAACCGTGACAGGTTGCGCTCTTTGAGTGTGGGTATAGCCGGGCATCGGATCAGTTAGGTGAGCTTCACCCTTAATTGTTAACACCTCAACTAAATCAACGACTAGACCGCTCAATGCTCGAACTTCATCGCGAAGATACATTCGCAAGTCGCATGAAACTTGGTCATTTCTGCTACGACCGCTTCTTATCCACCCACCAACTTTTGGGGCTCTTTCAATCAAAATTCTTTCGAGCGCGCCGTGAACGTCTTCATCTTCTAACTTAGGGACAAGTTTGCCTTTATAAAAATCACTCAACATAGCTTCGAGTGTTTGCTTCAACTTCTGTGCCTGCTGCTTATTTATAATCTTTTGATTTAACAAACCTTCAGTATGCGCGAGAGATTGCAACAGGTCATAGGGGGCCAATCTCCAGTCAAAGGCGGTGGATTGACTCATTTTGAAGAGTGCCGGATCCATTTTTTTACTAAATCTTGCACCCCAAAGTTGATTTTTAACCACTAATTTCTTCTGTCTCTATCAGAGGCAATCTTGGTGCTCATCCCAAAAATCTCTATAAAACCCTTTGCCCAAGATTGATCATAAGTATCTTCACTATCGTAAGTGGCGAGGTCATAACGATAAAGCGAATTCTCACTTTTTCTTCCTGTTACTTGCGCTGTTCCAGCAAACATCTTCAGGCGAATATCTCCTGAAACCGGCGTTTGAACTTCATCTATGAATACGTCTAGCGCTCTTTTAAGCGGAGAAAACCACAGCCCGTCATAAACAAGTTCAGACCATCTTTGCTCCACACCTCTTTTGAATCGAGCTACTTCTCGCTCCAGTGTGACATTTTCTAATTCTTGGTGAGCAGTAATAAGTGCAATCGCGCCAGGCGCTTCGTAAACTTCTCTACTTTTGATGCCCACTAATCTGTCTTCAACCATGTCGATTCTGCCGATTCCTTGTGCGCCAGCGCGCTGATTCATAATTTGAATGATCTCTAACATTGAATGTTTTTGCCCATCAAGTGCGACCGGCTTTCCTGATTCAAATGTGATTAGTACCTCGTCAGCAGTTTTTGATTCAGAAGGATTTTTTGTATACGAGTAAATGTCTTCGATTGGACCATTCCAGATATCTTCAAGAAAACCAGTTTCTACTGCACGTCCCCAAACATTTTGGTCAATAGAGTATGGACTTTTTTTATTCACATCAATCGGAAGATTGTTTTCTTCGGCAAATGCAATCGCCTTATCGCGTGTCATGGACGAATCTCTCACTGGCGCAAATACTTTAAGATCAGGATTAAGCGCTGCAAAGCTAACCTCGAAGCGAACTTGATCGTTACCTTTTCCCGTACAACCATGACTGACTGTGTCTGCCGAGTATTTTTTGGCTGCCTCCACCATATGTTTAGCAATTAATGGACGTGAAAGCGAAGAAACTAATGGGTAGCGATTCATGTAAAGCGCATTCGCCTTAAGCGCTAAGAGACAATATTCATTGGCAAATTCATCTTTCAAATCGAGAACAATAGAGTCGCTAGCCCCGCAAGCCAATGCTCGTTTTTGAATAACTGCTAAATCTTCCCCGCCTTGACCGACATCCGCTGCCACCGCGACGACATCTTTACCAGTGACCTCTTTTATCCAACCAATTGCAACAGAGGTATCCAAACCGCCGGAATATGCCAAGACAACTTTCTCGTTCACTTTTGCTCCTTTTTGGTGTTTTCTACTCTACCGATTACTTCTTGCCATTTCCCATAACTTGTCTGTAACTGCCTGACTTCCATTGGGATCCTTCGTAACAATTAAAACTGTGTCATCACCAGCAATGGTTCCAATGATTTCTGCAATGTTTGACTTATCAACACTCGAGGCAAAAAATTGAGCCGCCCCAGGAGGGGTACGTACTACTACAATATTCGCGCTTTGATCAATACCAACGATTAATGACGCTGAGATATTTTTTGCATCTATCTTATTGTCTTGCGATAAAACCTGATAGCACGTTTCGCCATTTGAGGTAACCTTACCTACCCCGATCTCATCAAGATCTCTTGAGAGCGTGGCTTGGGTTATGTTTAGATCATTAGATCTCAATAAAGCTAATAGTTGTTTTTGAGAAGTTATTTTTTCGTTTTTTAATATCTGAATGATTTTGAAATGTCTAGCGTTTTTAGTGTCTGGCGTTCTCATGCGGCCGCTATCGATTTGTGCAAGATTTCACTCGCTTGGTCTATTTGTTTTTCACTAACAATTAATGGTGGGGCGAGTCGAATAACATCATCAGAAACAGCATTTACTAACAACCCCGCAAGTTGGGACTTTAAAGCAACTTGTTTCGCGTTGCCCGAGGATAATTTGATCCCTCTTAACAATCCTGCGCCCGAGATTGAAACCACTTTTTCATTGCGAGCTAAATTTCGCACAATCTGCTCGCCCCGTAGGCGGGCATTTTCTAGCAGGTTTTCTTTTTCGATAGTTTTGATGACACTTAGTGCAGCGGCACATGAAATCGGATTTCCACCAAAAGTTGAACCATGTGAGCCAGGTGTAAATCGATCTGCTAATTCGCCAAAAACTAAAATCGCTCCGATCGGAAATCCTGCGGCTAAGCCTTTTGCAAGCACAATGACATCAGGTGCAAGATTGAGACTTTCAGAAAAGTACCAATAACCACATCTTCCGATGCCGGTCTGTACCTCGTCAGCAACTAAATATGCACCATTGTTTTTTGCGGTAGTTGCTAGCGCTTCAAGAAAATCCATTCTCAGGTCAACTACCCCACCTTCACCTTGGATCGGCTCAAAAAAAATCGAGCCCACCTCCCCAGATTTACTAATTAGATTCTCAATATTGTTCGGCTCAATAAAATCTACGCCAGGTACAAGTGGCCCAAACCCCTTTTGTTTACCAACTTGTCCAGTGAGGGAAAGTGCACCCATCGTGCGTCCATGAAATGAGTTTTCTAATGAGAGCGTTTTCTTTTCGTTAGCCAATCTCGTTAGTTTGAAGGCAGCCTCATTCGCTTCTGCTCCTGAGTTACAAAAAAACACTTTGGCTGATCGGGTAGTTTTTGAACGCAAGGCCTGAGCAAGCTCTAATGCTGGCTCATTGGCAAATAAATTACTGGTATGAGCGATCAACTTCAGTTGTTTGCGAACTGCTTTAATCACAGCAGGATGCGAATGTCCTAGTGAACTTACTGCAATCCCACTTATGAAATCTAGATAAGACTTTTTATTCTTATCTTGAACCCAAACTCCTTTACCCTTTACAAGTTGTATATTGGGAGTCGAATAATTTTTAGTAAAATTCTCTTCCCAGGCCGCGGCTAAACTATTCATTGCATCACCATCGTCCCGGCGCCTTTGTCGGTAAAAACTTCTACTAAAAGTGCGTGAGGGGCTCGTCCATCTATAACGTGGGCGCGACTTACGCCACCCGCGATCGCATCGAGACACGCTTGCATTTTTGGTCTCATCCCCTCATCTATTTGAGGTAATATTTTTTCGAGCTGTAAAGAATCAATTTGTGAAATAAGTGTATTTGGGTCTGGATAATTTTGTAGAAGTCCAATCACATCAGTAAGTAATACAATTTTCTTAGCTTTCAAACTAACCGCGATCGCACCGGTCGCACTATCTGCGTTGATATTTAAAGTTTCATTTAATTCATTCACCCCTAAAGTACTGATGATTGGTATTTTTTTATCAGCTAGTACTGCGAGAAGCGAATCGTTGTTGACACTCGTCACATCCCCTACAAACCCTAAATCGATTGTTTCTGACGCAAACATTTTTATCGTTTCAGCCTTCAGTAGTTCATTCTCATCCCCACTAAAACCCACAGCGCAATCAAGAATCTCATTAACCGCGTTAACAATTTCTTTCTGAATTTGATTTGTTAATACATCCTTGATCACCGCGATGGCTTCTTTAGGTGTGTAGCGCAAACCTTTCACAAATTGAGTGTGAATTTGAGCCTTCTCAAGCGCGCTAGTTATCTGGGGGCCACCTCCGTGTACCACGATGGGTTGAATTCCAGCCAGGCGTAAAAAAACCAAATCCTGCGCGAAAGCCTTTATTAGGTTTTTATCTATCATGGCGTTTCCACCAAATTTAATGACTATGCATTCATTTTGAAATTTCAACAGCCAAGGTAATGCTTCAGACAAGACTTGTGCCTTAACTAAGGCTTCGGTTTGTAGACTCATGAAGAATAAGCCGAATTCTCATAGACATACTTTTCACTCAAATCATTAGTCCAGATCGTGGCTGTAGCATCACCCAAATTAAAATCAATTTCTAACTCGATCAATCGATTAGTTAAATCAGTAGTTGACTCTAAATTTGTGCCTACGCCATTTTTGCATACGTATACATTATTAATTCTTATGTCAACTTTGTGTTGATCAAAAGGAAAAGAAATTGTTCCAACGGCGGCTAATATTCTTCCCCAATTTGGATCTGAACCAAACATCGCAGCCTTAAAAAGATTATTCCGCGCGACCGCTCTAGCCGTGGCTTCTGCCATCTCTTCGGAATTGGCTGAATTAACGCGAATTTGTATAGTCTTTGTACTGCCTTCCGCATCACCAATCAACAATTCACCACACTGAGTTAACACACTCATGAGCAATGTTTCAAATTCGTCGAGTGCTACCGATACGCCACTCGCACCAGAGCTCAAAACAATTACAGTGTCGTTTGTTGAGGTACAGCCATCGGAATCAATGCGATTAAGTGTTTGTTTTACGCACTTACTTAATATTTGGTTGAGATTCTCTGAATCAATAATCGCGTCGGTGGTGATTATGCAGAGCATCGTTGCAAGATTTGGGGCCAGCATTCCAGCACCTTTTATCATCGCGCCGATACAAAAATCATTTCCGTAGGCTACAACTTGCTTTGGATATGAATCGGTTGTCATAATTGCGCTCGCAGCGGCCAAGGCATTTGAGGCGCTCAATTGAGTGATGGCCGTTTTGATTGCTGGCAGAAAAGAATCCAAATTAAGTTGTTTACCGATAAGCCCGGTTGAACATACCAAGACATGTCTGGCTGATATCCCAATTTCTTGCGCTAAAAATTCAGCACTTTTATGGACTATTTCAAATCCACTTGTGCCAGTACAAGCATTTGCGCCACCCGAATTTAACAAGACGGCCTTACAAAGCTGACCTTTTATTGCTTCTTGCGACCACAATACGGGTGCTGCCTTGACTTGATTTGTGGTGAAGACAGCTGCCGCATTAAAAGACGGACCTTGATTGATAAGAACAACTACATCATTTGTTTCGTCATCCCTAAATCCCGCGCTCGCCACGCCAGCGACAAAACCCTTGGGTTCAGTTACGCTCATGCGCCAATTCCAATGTTTGTCAAAGCAATCTTTTCAGATAAGCCGAACGTTAAATTTGCATTCTGAATCGCTTGACCTGCTGCTCCTTTGCCTAAATTGTCGATAGCCACGACAATTTGTCCAATTCCAAGTCGATCGTCTTTATAAACACCAAGCTGAGCCGCATTTGATGCTAAAACTGCTTTTGTTTGAGGGGATTTGTCTTCGGGCAGAATCGATATAAAAAATTCATTAAGATAGTAATCTTTATATAATTCTCGTAACTTTTCTATTGATAACTCTGTTGAAAAAGAGGCGGATAAAAGTATGCCTCTTGGCATAGGAGCCAAAAAGGGAGTAAATGAGACTTGAAAAGATTTTGAAGAAGTACTGTTTAGAACTTGTTCTATTTCAGGGATATGCTGATGAATTCCACCGACTTTGTATGAGGATAAATTATTGTTAGCTTCACTGTTTAAGAGTTCAATTTTTGCAGATCTACCTGCCCCGGTTGTGCCTGAGGCAGCAACAATATTGATTGTTTTAGATTCAATAATCTGACTAGAAGTTGCTGGGATAAGTGCAAGGCTTGCTGCCGTTGCGTAACAGCCGGGATTTGCAACACGATTTGCTTGTTGGATTTTAGATCTTTGATTCTTTAATTCTGCTAACCCGTAGGTCCAACTTCCAAAGTAGTTGCCTGAATAAAACTGATCCCAATGGGACTTATTCTCGAGTCTGAAATCACCCGATAAGTCAACGATACGCCCTGCTATTTTCTCTTCACTTACTAGTTTTCCGCCAACTCCACTAGGTAAAGCGAGAAACACTAAATCAGTTTCATATTTTGATATATCTTCAATTGGTAGAAATTCAAGATCAAGACCAGCGAATTGAGAATGAACACTTGCTAATTGTTGCGAGGCGTTTGTTTGTGCGTAGATATGTTTTAGTTCAAACTCTGGGTGGGCCGAAACCAGCCGAATTAATTCAGCGCCGGAGTAGCCAGAGGCGCCCGCGATAGCAACAGAAATCGTCATTTGATGAGTATACACATATACGCATATTATGACCTGATGGTGGCCCCAAAATCCTGCACCACTCGATCAATCATTCGAGCTCTAACTGTCTTAAGCTCTTCAGTCGTGAGGGTTTTCTCTTCGGCTCGCAAAATTATCCTAAAGGCAAGGGATTTCTTCCCTTCCCCAATTTGTTGAGATTTGAACACATCAAAAAGATTCACCGACTCCGCCAAACTTCCTGCTGCTCTCTTTAACGCATCTTGCACTTTTAATGCGTCAACCATCTCGGACACCACAATGGCTAAATCTTCTGAGGCATAAGGCATTTTTCCAATTTCATCATAAGTTTGGCGATTATTTCTTGACTCAAATACCAGATCTAAATCAATTTCAAATCCACTAACCTCGGATGCAAACAAATAATTGGTACTTGTTTTTGGATGAATTTCACCTACATATCCAACTACTACTCCATTGACAACCACCTGTGCGGATCTTCCCGGATGCCAAGGCAAGGTGCTATTTTGCATTAACTCAAAATTGCAACCTAATTGTTTCATTAAAATTGATAATTGTTGAGTTGCTGTTATCCAAGAATGTGTATACCCAGCCCCCCACCAAGCTTTACTTATCGCCTGACCTGAAGCAATCATTGCTATTTTCAGTCTTTGATTTGGCAGCGCGTTATCAATCTCTTTGATGATTGATTTTTTAGGTTTACTCTCTACGCTGATCTGAGGAATGCTCCGATTTGATTTATGGCCTGAAAACGTTTGCCCAATTTCAAAGATTGCAAAATCAAAATTTCCTCTTGAAATATTTCGCTGTCCAGCTGAAAGCAATCCTGCTAAAAGAGAGTTTCTTAAATACGGCATATCTTCATTGAGCGGGTTGGCGATTTTAATTAAAATTTCTTTTGTGTCTGCTTGTTTTATGAGCATCTTGTCTGTATCAGATTCGCTTATAAATGGATAATTTAACACCTCATGCGCGCCCAGACTTGCCATGATTCTTCCGGTATCACGAATTGATTTTTGTTTGTAAGTTAATCCTCTTCCGCTTACCGCCTTGGGCAAGGTGCTAGGGATGAACTTATATCCATATATTCGAACAATTTCTTCTATGTAATCAAAAGATGCCACTAAATCAGGGCGCCAACTTGGGGCTTTAACCCTAAATCCAGTTTTTGATTGTGTGAAAGAAACACCAATTTTTGACAATCCCTTTTTAATGCTTTCAGCCTTTAGGTTAATGCCTGATATTTGTCTTACCTGATCAAATGGGAGTGAAATACTAGCCGTTTTATTATTTGTTGATTTTGCGCTAGCCCCTACTATTTTCCCCCCGCCATGTTGAATCAATAATTGAGCGGCACGGCTCGCAGCTTGCGGTGCCAATTTAAAGTCCACCCCACGCTCGAAACGTTTACTTGCTTCACTTGTTAGGCCAAGTCGCCTAGCGGTGGCGCTTATTTTTGAGGCGTTAAAAGTAGCCGCCTCAAGAACAATCTGTTTTGTTTTATGGTTAATTTCTGAATTCGCCCCACCCATGATTCCCGCAATCGAAACCGCTTTCTCGCTATCAGAAATAACTAAATCAGTCTCGTTTAGCGTTCTAGTGTTTCCATCTAGCGTCTTAATTCTCTCCCCTGCGGTAGCTAACCGAGCGTATATGCCACCCTTTATTGATTTTCTATCGAAGGCATGCAGTGGTTGACCTAGTTCGAGCATTACGTAATTTGTGATATCTACCGGAAGAGATATTGATCGCATTCCCATTTGATTTAAACGAAGTTTTATGAATTCAGGTGTTTCTGCCGCAGGGTTTACCCCATCTAGTGTTACTAAGATTAAATTAGAGACAAATCTATTTGCTGAGATATTGGCTTTTGTTACACCCTTGGTTATCTTAATCGCTTTGTAGTTGTTTACTGGATCTGTAAAATTAACATTAAAAAATGCTGCTATCTCGCGCGCGACTCCACGCATACTCATAGCGTAGCCTCTATCAGGTAGCACTGATAATTCAAAAACGGTTTCACCCAAACCCAGTAGCTCTTTTGCATCGGTTCCAGTTTTAATAGATTGATTTACTACCAGAATTCCATCATGCGCGTCACTTAAGCCTAATTCGCGCTCAGAGCAAATCATTCCATCTGAGAGATGATCGTATGTTTTTCTGGCTGCAATTACAAAGTTGCCTGGTAAGGTTGCCCCGGGTAGTGCGACTATGACTTTATCACCCACCTTGAAATTCGTTGCTCCACAAACAATTGATCGCAATTGATTTTTTATTTTCACCTGGCAGAAACGAATCGGTTTTTTGAATTGGTCTAGATTTTTAATTTCAACAACTTCACCTACGAGTAATTCTCCAGAAACATCCCCAAACACCTCAACTGATTCAACTTCAAATCCCAGATCGATAAAAGCATCGCGAATATCATCATTGGTCACATCTTTAGGCAGCTTGACAAATTCTTTTAACCAGCTAACTGGAACTTTCATCGCATAACACTTCCAAATTGTTTTGAAAATCTAATATCGCCCTCAACCATGTCTCGCATATCACTTATTGAGTACTTAAACATTAAAGTGCGCTCTAGCCCCATGCCGAATGCAAATCCAGAGTATTTAGAAGTATCGATACCGGCCGTTTGCAGAACTTTCGGGTTAACCATTCCGCACCCGCCCCACTCAATCCATCCCGTTCCTTTACAGGTTCTACATTCTTTACTAATTTGATTTTTACAAATAAAGCAAGCAACATCTAACTCAGCGCTAGGTTCCGTAAATGGAAAATAGCTGGGTCTGAATCTAGTTTTAACTCCTTCACCAAACATTGCGGTAGCGAAATGATCTAAGGTTCCTTTGAGGTCACTCATCGAAAGCCCTTCATCGATAGCAAGACCTTCCATTTGATGAAAAACCGGTGTGTGAGTTGCGTCGAGTTCATCTTTTCTGAACACGCGACCCGGCGCCACTACATAAATTGGTAATTCTCGCGTAAGCATCGCTCGCATCTGGACGGGCGAAGTTTGAGTTCTTAGTACTACCCCAGCTGTGGCCGGTTCGATATAAAAAGTGTCTTGTTGGCTTCTTGAGGGATGACTCTGCGAGATATTAAGTGAATCAAAGTTATACCAAACGGCTTCGGCTTCTGGTCCGTCAACTACTTCATAACCCATAGCAATAAAACAGTCGCTCATCATCTCAGAGATCTGGGTAAGTGGATGACGGGAACCAACCGCTAGTAACTGATAGTCATCACTCGCTAAAACTTGAGAAAGATCCTCTTTTTGTGACGAAAGAATAGAATTGTCTTTCAGCTGTTGCAGTTCATTTTCTTTGACCGCAAAAGCTTCATTTATTTTTTCTCTTGCAATTGCGACGCGCTTTCCAGCAATCGCTTTTGCCGCAGGGGGCAAACTGCCTATCTCACGATTTGCCAAAGCTATCGAAGATTTGTCGCCTACATGATCTGCCTTAACAGCTTTAAGATTCTCAACGTCTTTTGATTCAGAAATTGCCTTCAGGGCGTTAGCGACCGACTCGTTAATAGCTTTCTCACTAAGTATTGCTACTGGTACGGGGTCAATATCCGAATTGGGTGCAGACATCATCTCTCGCTTTTAAGGTTCAGGCTCATATCTTAGAGGTGAGATAAAACATTATGACAGTAGCGGCTTGCGCAACATTCAAACTTTCTATCGACGATTTCATCGGTATCTTGACCGCAATTGATGATTTATGGCTTAATCGGGTTCCGTGCGCTTCATTTGAAAAAACCCATACCTGCTTACCTGCTGTATCGACTTCATTAAGCACAACTTCGCCTTTAGCATCCGTAAAAAAGATCTGAAATCCACAATCACTAATTGAGCTCAAATCACTTGATAAATAGATAGGGATCTGAAAGATACTTCCAGTTGTTGACCTGACGGTTTTTGGGTTATATGGATCAACGCTATCTTCAGAAAAAATCACACAATCTATACCAAATGCGGCGGCGGTTCGAATTATTGTTCCAGCGTTTCCAGGATCTCTCACTGCATCAAGAAAGATAATTTTTTTATAATTGGTGAGAATTTTATAATCAATTTTTTCATCAGCTATATTTGCGGTTGCGATTATGCCACTTTGAGTCTCTACGTCACTGATTGTTTTTAAGGTATTTTGCGAAACTAAATAAGTCGGAATAGATCTTTTTGTAGCAATATCCAATATTTTTTTATTATTTTCATATTTGTCAGTATAAAAAATCTCAATAATTCTATTGGCCATTAGGCCTTCATAGATCGTTGATTCACCCTCAACTAAAAAATGATTAAATTGTTTTCTGAACTTTTTTTGTTGTAAACTTCGAGCTTTTGAAACAGGGGCAGAATTCTTTGATAATTCCGCCCCACTTGACTTCTTCAAAGTTATACGGCTGAGCCGATAGCTTTCTGCGCAACCACAACTAGATTTTTAAATGCAGCAGGGTCATTAACCGCGAGATCGCTGAGTATTCTGCGATCAACTTCAATTTCTGCGGCCTTTAGCCCTTGCATTAACCTGTTGTAAGTTATCCCATTTTCTCTAGCCGCGGCGTTTATGCGGGTTATCCACAGCCGACGAAAATTACCTTTTTTCTCTCGTCGATCATTAAAGGCGTAAACCTTTGAGTGAAGAACTTGCTCTTTGGCTTTTCTGTATAACCTAGAACGTTGCCCGCGATAGCCGGCTGCTTCTTCGAGAATACTTCTACGTTTTTTATGAGCATTTACCGCTCGTTTTACTCTGGCCATTTGTCATCCCCTCTTAACGAAGTCCAAGTAGACGTTTTGCTTTTTTTGTTTCACTAGGTGCTAATACCTCAGTGCCAGTTAAGCCTCTTTTACGCTTGCTAGATTTACTTTCTAGCAAATGGCGCTTGTTGGCTTTCTCATGTACAAGTTTTCCTGAGCCAGTTTTTTTTATACGCTTTTTTGCACCACTATGAGTCTTCATCTTAGGCATTCTTACTCCTCTACAATCTCTTCAACTAGACCGCTTTTCGGTTTGGGGCTACTTACTTTTCTGGCAACGGGCGCTAGCACCATAACCATGTTTCTTCCGTCTTGCTTTGGGGCGAATTCAACTATCCCGCTGTCTGTAACATCTTCAGCTAATTTTGCGAGGAGCTTATATCCCATCTCAGGTCGAGATTGTTCTCTACCTCTAAACATGATGGTTACTTTCACCTTGTCGCCACCACGAAGAAATTTTTCTATGTGGGCAAGTTTGGTGTCGTAATCATGACTCTCAATTCGGGGTCGTAATTTCATTTCTTTGACCACTGCATTGACCTGATTTTTTCTTGCCTCACGAGCTTTAAGTGCTGCTTCATACTTAAACTTTCCGTAATCCATAATTTTGGCGACGGGTGGTTTAGCCTCTGCAGCAACTTCAACTAGGTCAAGATCTAACTCTTGTGCCATTTTGAGAGCATCTTCGGTTTTGATTATTCCGATTTGCTCACCATTTGGCCCTACTAGACGAAGCTGTGGGACTCTAATCCGATCATTGAGTCGGGGCTCTTCGCTGATAAATTCTCCTTATTTTTGCCTGATAAAAGCTTATCCAGAAACAAAACAAGTTAAGACTTTTTAATCTTTAGTCTTTCAACCCCACAAGGTATTTTCCTTGATGTAGGTGGAAGCTCTCGCTTCTCTTGTCAACAGTTTCTAGTCAACCGTTTCATAAATGATATCAGCCCCACTGGGCATAAAACTCAGCGCGATAGGACTCTCCTTGAGAAATAACGCTAATTTTGGGGCAATAGTGGCTGCTTCATCCCCGCTTCCCCTTAAGTAAATCCTAAGGTCACTCCACTGGCCAACTTCGACTCTAAAATCAAGATTAGAATGTTCATCTAGGTAACTCGCTATTTCAAGTTTTAATTCTTTACTTTGCGCTGGGTCTATCCAATTTTCTCTCTCAATTACTGCACTAAGCATTGAGCCAGTTAATAGTCGGTGTCCATTTGGCGGGTCTATCGCCAAAAGTTTAGTTGGGGAGTTTAATGCCATGTCAGAAATCTCTAGGCCGTTTAAAACTAGTGGTCTTGCTAAACTCGAAAAATCATTGAGTGAAGCGCTTGAAGTAAATATTGCTAGTGCCTTAAAATCATCATTTTCTAGCAGCACTAATTGTTTTGATTTTAAGCTTACGTTTAACCCAACAATAAATTCAAGTTTTGCAAAGATATCCAAAGCTCGCGGCACATCTAATGCTAGGAGTTTGAGAAATTTCTCGTGTTCTTTTGACCGTTTTGTGAAATCCACTTGAATTTAAAGACGACAGGAAGAAATATCAGTAACAAGTATTCCCCTGGCACCCATTTCATAAAGTTCATCCATCACCGCGTGTACCTTATCTTTCTTAACCAAAGCGCGAACGGCAACCCATCCCTCTTCGTGAAGTGGCGAAATCGTTGGGGATTCGATACCAGGAGTAATTTTCGCTGCTTTATCTACATTCGACTCTTTGATGTCATAATCTAGTAAGACATAAGTTCTGGCAACAATAACAGAAGATAATCTTCTTAATAAGGTATTTATCTCTTCATTGGCTTTAGCGCTGGGCGCTTTAATAAGAACTGCTTGGCTTGAAAGAATTGGTTCGCCAATGATTAAGAGCCCCGCTTGTACCAAAGTGGTACCGGTGTCTACTACATCAGCGATGGCATCTGCCACATTCAACCTAACTGCATTCTCTACTGCACCGTCTAAGGTGACTATTTCTGCAGACAGGTTTTTATCAACTAACCATTTTTTGAGAATATTTGGATAGCTCGTGGCAATTCTCTTTTTATTTAAGTCTTTGAAATCTTTGATATTTCCATTCTTAGGTACCGCAATTTGAAAGGTTGATGCGCCAAACCCTAGCTCCATCAAACTTTCACAACTTGCACCTGAGTCAAGTAACAAATCAAGCCCAGTTATGCCTAAATCAAGAGTTCCGCGCTCGACATAAAGGGCTACATCTCTTGGTCTTAAAAGAAAAAATTCAATGTTGTTCACAGGATCAACTACAACTAAGTCTCTTGGATGAGCGCTCTTAAAATATCCCGCTTCTCTAAGAATCTGTTTTGCGGGATCGCTTAATTGGCCCTTATTCGGTATCGCAACCTTTAGCACTTAGTCTCCTATAGGTTTCTGTAAACATCTTTAATGTCTACACCGGTTGAAATCATGAGCACTTGAATGTGGTACAAAAGTTGAGCAATTTCTTCGGCAGTTCTATCAACCGACTCGTACTCAGCCGCCATCCAAGTTTCACCGGCTTCTTCAAGAACCTTCTTACCTATTGCATGTACCCCGCGTGAAACCAGCGATACCGTGTTTGATTCAGGGTCGGCTGATGTAACCTTATGGTTAATTTCTTTCCACAAATCATCAAAACTTTTAATGTTTCACCCACTTTAATTTCAGCTATTTTTTTGCATTAATGCAAAAGTATCTAGACTCATCATAATTGCTTCTATTGTATCCTTGCCCTTGTTTTCTTTCGCAGTTGCAATTCCGCTTCGATCCAAAGCTTGCTGATAATCATCACAAGTAAGCACCCCAAATCCAATTGGGACTCCCCTGAAACTTAACTCGACCGCACCTTGCGTAACTGCTTGAGAAACATAGTCAAAATGAGGTGTTTCACCGCGAATAATCACGCCAAATAGCGCTACTGCGTCAAAACCTGAGGCGATTGCTCTATCAGCAGCTGCAATCAATTCAAAAGACCCCGCAACTCGAAATACCTCACTCGCCAACGAATGCGCATTAGCCGTGTCCAAGGCGTTTTCTAAAAGTGAATTACAGATCTCTGCATTCCAGCTAGCAACCACAATGGCTAATTTTTTATCCGAATAGTTTGAATTTGACTGTATTTTAGGTGCTCCATTGCCAACCATTTAAATCTCACCCAAATCGTGACCCATTTTGTTTGCTTTGGTTTGTAGGTATTTCAAATTTTTTTCGTTAGTTTTGCTAATTAACGGAACTCTCTCTACGATACTTAAACCATATCCTTCTAATCCGGCACGTTTCGCAGGATTGTTGGTAAGTAATCGCATACTTTTTATGCCCAATTCTGCAAGGATTTGTGCCCCTGTTCCATAATCTCTCGAGTCTGCCGGTAATCCTAATTGCAAATTGGCTTCAATCGTATCTAGTCCGTTGTCTTGTAATTCGTATGCTTTTAACTTTTGCAATAATCCAATACCTCTGCCTTCATGACCTTTTATGTAAAGCACGACGCCTTGTCCCTCTTGTTGAATTCGCGCAAGGGCTAAATGAAGTTGATCCCCACAGTCACATCGATTAGATGAAAACACATCTCCTGTTAAGCATTCTGAGTGAACCCGAACTAAAATATTCTCACCGCTTGAGATATCACCAACTACCAATGCAATATGAGATCTCAAATCTTTCAGACTTCTAAATCCGTAGGCTTCAAAATCCCCATATTCCGTTGGAAGAGTAGTTTGGGCTACTAACTGCACCAGCTTTTCTCTACTTCGGCGATAAGCAATTAAATCTGCTATCGAGATAATCTTAAGGGAATGTTTTTGTGCAAAATCAAAGCAATCAGGTGCTCGCATCATTTCGCCGTCATCTTTCACTAGTTCTGCAATTACACCTGCGGGATTAAGGCCAGCTAAAACTGCCAAGTCGACTGCTGCTTCAGTATGACCCGCTCTTGTTAGAACCCCTCCCGCTACTGCTCGTAATGGAAAGATATGACCTGGACGTGTTAAATCTTCTGCGGTAGTACCTGAGTTTGCGAGTAAGGCAATTGTTTTGGTTCTATCAGAGGCACTGATACCAGTTGAGATACCGTCTTTCGCATCAACACTCACCGCATAGGCGGTCTGTTTTTTATCTTCATTAACTAAAGTCATCGGCGGTAATTTCAACCTGTCCAGCGTTTCGCCTGTCATAGCTGCACAAACAACGCCTGAGGTATGGCGAATCATAAATCCCATCATTTCATTCGTCACCTTTTCGGCAGCAAAAACTAGATCGCCTTCGTTCTCTCTATCTGCGTCATCTACCACGATCACAGCTCGCCCCGCCTTGATTTCGGCTACCGCTTCATCGATCGTGTTACATTTAATCTTCATTTAAGATACCTTTTTACATTCTCTAATACGTATTTTGCGATTAAGTCAATTTCTAAATTTACTTTGCCCCCGACTTGAAGGTTTGCAAGATTAGTTTTAGCTATCGTAGTCGGAATCAACCAAACTGAAAATTGGGCATTTTCTTGATCTACCTCCGCAACAGTAAGCGAAACGCCGTTTAAAGTCACTGATCCCTTTTCAATTATTAATCCGGCATATTTAATCGGTAGTTCAAAAGAATACTTTAATGATTCTTCTTTCTTTTGAATCGCTTGTAGCGTGACAACGGTGTCAACGTGCCCTGAAACCATATGCCCATCTAGTCGGTCACTCAGCGTCATGGCGGATTCGAGATGGACGCTATCGCCTGCCTTCCATGATCTTGCTGTCGTTCGATCTAGGGTTTCACTCACTAAATCAAAAGCGATAAAATCTGAAGCTTTTTCACAGCTAGTGAGGCATATTCCATCAATGCTCACAGAATCGCCGATTTTCGTTCGCGCTACTAAATCTTTATTTGAAATAAAAACTTTCGATCCCGTTTCGTTGGTATCAATTTTTACAATCGTTCCTAAATCTCTTATCAATCCGGTGAACAATTAAACACCCCTGGGCGATAGCACGTGTAATTTTAAGTCAGCGCCTAATGCTACTGCACTTTCAAAATAACTGCTTTTGATACTAGAAGTAGAAACGATAGAATCGAATACTTGTAAACCCTTACCCATAATCTTGCTGCTTAAATAGATAGTAAATTCATCGATAAGATTGAGCTCTAAAAAAGAGGATAAGACACTCGATCCACCTTCTAGCAATACTGTACTTACTCCCATTAGCTTTAACTCTTCAAGCAAAAAAATTGGATCATGCGTTTTTATCTGTAGTGTCTTTGCTGCTGAGTTAAATACATTTGATTTTTCGTCAATTTCACGATTGCCCATAATTACCCTCAGTGGTGAGTCATCAAAATTTAGTGGCGGGTTTCTAACGGTGAGATAGGGGTTGTCAACTTCTATGGTGTTGGTGCCAACAACAATGGCGTCAAATTGGCTGCGAAGTTTGGCGGTTTCAAGTTCGCTGGCAGGATCACTTATTTGAAGTCTTTCTTTGTTGTTTGTAGATATGAAACCGTCTAAAGTCATGGCGATTTTCGCACTTACAAACGGTCGCTCTAGTTTAATACTTTCAAACCAACGATAATTAAGATTTCTAAAAATTTCTTGATCAGAGAT
>CAZXCT010000017.1:0-1600 GCA_964639395.1 uncultured Bifidobacterium sp. | reverse complement strand
GATAATTAAGATTTCTAAAAATTTCTTGATCAGAGATTACTTC
This sequence comes from uncultured Bifidobacterium sp., assembly GCA_964639395.1. Lineage (GTDB taxonomy): Bacteria > Actinomycetota > Actinomycetes > S36-B12 > UBA5976 > ATZT02. The sequence goes on along the minus strand of CAZXCT010000017.1, from coordinate 1,557 downwards.
GACTTTGATTCCAGCCGATTTAAGTTTGGCTATCCCACCCCCGGCTAAGGGATTGATATCTATTGAACCGATTATGACCTTATTTATTCCACTTGAGATTATTGCGTTTACGCAAGGTGGTGTGGTGCCAAAGTGATTGCATGGTTCGAGCGATACAAACATTGTTAAGCCCTTGGCCGAGTTTTGGATCTTGTTTAATGCACTAACCTCTGCGTGAGGCTTTCCTTTACCTTCGTGAATACCAGTTGCAACGATTTTGTTATTTTCATCGACAATTAAGGCAGCCACGCGAGGATTTTGCAGCACGGTTGCAGGTTTGTTAGCAAGTCTGACAAGTTCTGTAACTAAATCTGACCTACTGAGAGTCATGCTAAATTTACTAAATTTCGTAAACCTTCAAGCGCGGATTCTGGGTCTTGCGCATTAAAAATACTAGATCCGGCCACAAAAAAATCCGCTCCTGCCTTACAGGCAGCTTCAATGTTTGTTGCGTCTATACCGCCGTCAACTTGAAGTCGAATCTCAAGATTTCGTTCATCGAATTCTGACCGAAGTGCCACCACCTTTTCTAGCTGATCCTTCATAAACTTTTGACCACCAAAACCAGGTTCCACTGTCATCACAAGCACCATGTCTATCTTCTCTAAATACGGAAGCACTTCTTTCCATGAGGTATTTGGTTTTATCGCTAAAGCCGCTTTTCGATCTGCTGCTTTAATAAGATCTATACACTCATCTATTTTCGATGTTGCCTCTATGTGAAAAGTAATAGAATCCGACCCTGTTAAGAATTGTTTTATCCAATTTTCTGGATTAGAAATCATTAAATGTGTATCAACGGGTGCTATTGAAAGATCTTTTACCGAATTAGCCATTTGCGACGAGAAACTTAAATTTGGAACAAAATGATTATCCATAATATCGACATGAATCCAGTCGCAATTTTTGACTTTTGAGAGTGATTGAGCAATGTTGGTGTGATCGGCCGCAAGAATGCTCGGGGCAATAAGCGATTTCATATTTATATTCTACGGTTAGCTTGGTAGTTTTCTGAAAAGCGCAATAAACATGGCGTCAGTTTCATGTTTGTGCGGCCAAAATCTAATCCCCAAGTCGCTCAAATCGACTAAGTTCTCTATATTGGCGTTATTAAAAACTGGTAGATATTTATCCGGTTTGATTAATTCAATATTCGCATATTGTTTTAAAGCCCACTGTACGAAATCATCCGTCTCTTCTTTTATGGGTGAGCAAACCACATAACACAGAAGTCCATCATCTTTCAAAGAACGCAGGCAAGCATCGAAAAGTTCTTTAGCGCCGTTTACTAGCTCACCAATCATCGAAGGCTGTTTGGTCCATCGTGATTCCGCTCTTCTTCTTATCGCGCCTAAGCCAGTGCAGGGGGCATCCAACAAAACTCGATCGAAAGATTGACTTCCCCATGGGGATAATCTCGCATCTGCGATATTGATTTTGATATGTTTATAATTCTTAGTATTACTGTCGAGTGATACTTTTTTATGCTCCTGAATATAGTTGGCATGAAGCCAATTA
>CAZXCT010000016.1:0-21240 GCA_964639395.1 uncultured Bifidobacterium sp. | reverse complement strand
AAATAGATGGTTACCGTTGGGTGGGTTACTTTCAGGATTTTTTGGCGGATTATCAGGAAACCAAGGTGCCTTACGGTCGGCATTTTTGATTAAAACCGCCATGAGTAAAGAAGCATTTATTGCTACCGGGGTAGTGATTGCAGTCTTGGTTGATATAACCCGCTTATCAGTATATGGAACTACTTTTTTTAATTTAGAGCTCTTTCAAGACTCCAGTTCAAGACTTCTGATTTTTAGCGCAATATTTGGCGGAATTATTGGGGCATTATTAGCCAAGGCCTATTTGCCAAAAGTAACCTTTAGGTGGATTCAAATATTTGTTGCCGCCTTATTGTTAATGTTTGGGCTAGCAATAATGCTAGGAGTGGTATGAGCCTGCGATTTATTGTTATACTAAGCCATTAATGACTAACTCTAATCATGAGAAATTTGAAGAAGTAATCTCGGCAAATATTCAATTTCAAAAGAACTTTAAATATGAATCTTTATCTGGCTATGCCGCTAAAGGTTTGGCAATTGTAACTTGCATGGACTCTAGAATTAATCCATTAGCAGTTGTCGGTATGCACTCGGGGGATGTAAAAATTCTTAGAAATGCCGGTGCTCGTGTTACTGAGGACGTTCTGCGAACGTTGGTTTTAGCCAGTCATCTGCTAGAGGTCTATAGAATTCTTGTCATGCCGCACACAGATTGCGCTATGGCTAGCAGTGAAGAATCTGAAATTCACGCAAAAATCTTAGAGAAAACTCAAGTAGACACAAGAAGTTTAGAATTCAGAACTGTGGTTGATCAAAAAAAAGCCTTAGCAGCAGATGTGATTCGGATAAGGTCGTTTCCACTTTTAGCGAAGAATGTAGCGGTAGCCGGAGCAATTTACGATGTAAAAACAGGTGCATTAGAATTTTTAGATTGCTGATGAAGTAAATGAGTGAAAAAATTGAGAAATTATCTAATTTAATATCAACTGATTATGATGTCGCGATTGTTGGCGGCGGTATAAATGGTGCAGTTTCAGCTGCAATTTTGTCAGCACGTGGCGTCAAAGTTATATTGGTAGAAAAAAATGATTACGCCAGCTTCACCAGTCAAGAATCTTCTAACATGGTTTGGGGTGGAATAAAGTATCTACAGACGTATGAAGTGCCGTTAGTTTGGGCATTATGTGGCTCTCGTAATGAATTAATGCGAGCGTTTCCTAACAGGATTAAATCAACTTCTTTTTTTGCATCGGTTGGCCCAACCGCACCGTTCGGTAAGTTGCTTGGTTTTGCCGGTGCTGCTTTGTATTGGGCATTAGGAAGATTTAAAACTAAAGCACCTGAAGTTTATACAAAAGATAGAGCGAAAGATCATGAACCGTTAATTAGTACCAATGGACTAAAGGGTGCAGTTCAATACGATGATGCACTTTTGCTAGATAATGATTCTCGATTTGTTTGGGATTTTATAAAGTCGGCTAAATCTTATGGTGCGGTTTGTCTTAATTATGTAGCGATGGAAAAGGCAGAGAGTAATCCAGCGGGCTGGCAACTCACGGTGGTAGATCAAAGAGATAACACTAAAGCTCAAATAAAAGCAAAAGTGCTAATTAATGCCACCGGTCCATATGCAAAAACTTTAAATCAAGAATTAACGGTAGCTACTAAACATACTTTGGCATTATCAAAAGGTATTCATCTTGTGGTACCAAGACTTACCGAGCATGAACATGTTATGGCATTTTTTGATCAGGACGAGCGACTTTTTTATGTAATCCCGATGCATGACAGAAGTGTGATTGGAACAACTGACACCAGAGTTGATACCCCTACAAATTCTGTTACAGAGGCTGACAGAGAATTTGTTTTAGCTCAAGCAAATAGATGTTTGGAATTAATTAAGCCGTTAACAAAAGCAGACATAATCTCAGAACGGTGTGGGGTGAGGCCATTAGTTGTTAAACAAAAAGAAGATGTAGCAGATCAAGATTGGACGTCACTTTCGCGTAAGCACGAAATTGAAATTGATAAAAAGAATAAGATTATTACTATTTTTGGCGGAAAGTTAACTGATTGTATAAATGTAGGTAAAGAAGTGTCTGATCTAGTTAAAAAGCTTGGAATTAAAGAAATTCGCAATAGAAAATGGTACGGAGAAGATTTAGAAATTTCTTCAAGTAATTTCTTCAGAGAAGTCTTAGAATTTTATCCAAATAATTCTGAATTGGCTAAAAAAGTTTTAAGCGGATTGTTTAGAAGACATGGGGCAAAAGTAAGTGAAATTTTGAATATGTGGAGATTAGACGCTAGTAATTCTGAAATAATCTTTGATGGGTTGGATTTTACAAAAGGTGAGCTGATTTATATTTTAGAAAATGAGGATGTAAAGTCAGCGGAGGATCTATTACGCCGGCGCACCCCAATTATGTTGGTTAGAACCCAGCAAGAAATAGCGAAAAATAAACTTATTAGCGAAGTGCTCGCCAAGCTCGCTTCTTAAATAGGCTAGATTCGTATTCAAATGATTGATGGATTAGTAAGGCTACTTGGCGCCGATAAAGTTAAATCCGACCCGGTAACACTTGAGACTTATTCGCGTGATGCAACCCCTGAATATTTTGCCCGACCAGAAGCGGTAGTTTTTGCAGAGTCCACGCAAGATGTGGTAAAAATTGTAAATTTTGCCAATGAAAATAAAGTTCCATTGATTGCAAGGGGCGCAGGAAGTAATTTATGTGCGGCAACTGTGCCGATTACAGGTGGAATAATTTTAGCGTTGTCAAAAATGAATAAGATTCTCGAAATTTCTAAAAGTGAAATGTTGGCGGTAGTACAACCTGCAGTAAACACTTTAGAGTTAGATAATGAAGCTGCAAAATTAAATTTAATGTATCCACCAGATCCGGGCTCGCGTAATGTGTCAACTATTGGCGGGAACATTTCTACTTGTGCTGGTGGTTTACGTGGATTGAAATACGGCGTAACCAGAAATTATGTGTTGGGTTTAGAGATTGTTTTAGGTAGTGGTGAAGTTATTAAAACTGGTGGGCGACTGGTAAAAGATGTAGCTGGATATGACTTAACAAGACTTTTTGTAGGAAGTGAGGGCACCTTAGGTGTAATCACTGAAGCAATTGTGGCATTGCGCCCCAGACCCAAAGTTTCAAAATACGGCGTTGCTTATTTTGACTCATTAGAGAATGCTGCAATTGCAGTAGAGCAAATTGTTTCTGATGGGATATTGCCGGCGACATTAGAATTTTTAGATAATGTTTGCATTAATTCAGTAGAGGATTATGCAAATTTAGGGCTAAATCGATCTGCCGGTGCGTTATTGCTATTTGGAGATGATGGAGATGAGCACACTGCAGAATCAAATACCTCACAGATGGCAGAAATTTGTCAAAAAACTAGCGGAATTTTAAGTGTAGTTAGAGCAAAAAATGTAGTAGAAGCAGATGCTTTACTAGAAGCACGAAGATGTTCTTTGCCATCGCTAGCTAGGTTGAAATCATTAAGTATTTTAGAAGATATTTCAGTAAGTAGACCGATGTTACCGGTTGCGGTAAGACGTATTGAAGAGATCGCAAAAAAATATAACTTAGTTATCGGAACATTCGGACATGCAGGTGATGGCAATCTACATCCCACAATTGTGGTTGATAAAAACAATCCGACAGAAGTAGCTGCGGCCCACCAAGCGCTAGCAGATATTTTTAATTTGGCTATCGAACTAGGCGGCACGATAACTGGCGAACATGGAGTTGGTATCGCAAAACTGCCTTATCTAGCTGCACGATTAGGTGAAACCCAAATGGAGGTTTTACGTAGAGTTAAAAGAACTTTTGATCCAAATGGGATTTTAAACCCTGGAAAACTTGGCTCATGAAAGATAATGAAAAAGTATTTTCACAAGAATTGTTAGATCGGTGTATTTCTTGTGGATACTGTTTACCTGTATGCCCTACTTATGAAATCACGAAAGACGAGGCTTCGTCACCGCGCGGGCGAATTAACATTATGCGTGCAGTGCAAAATAACGAATTAACAATTTTTGAATCTTTAGAACAATCTTCTTATTGCCTGGGGTGTCGAGCTTGTGAAGTAGTTTGCCCAGCTGGTGTGGAGTACGGGCACATGCTAGAAGAGTGGCGGGACGCCACCTGGAAAGGAACTAGTAGACCCTTAATTGTGAGGGGATTGTTGATTTTTGCCCAATCAAAATTTTTAATAAGAATCTTTGGCTTATTTAATTTGAGAAACTATAAAAAACAAAAAAATAATGAAATAAATTTAATGTTGGGCTGTTTTGAAAGAGGACTATATCCAGGTGTGAGTAGTGCCAGCTCAAAAATATTCAAAGATTTATCGATCGACCCAAGTCAAGGATGCTGTGGTGCGCTGCACGCACACAACGGTGAATTAGACAAAGGCAGATTACTTGCAAAAGAAATGGGTGAAAAACTTTCAGGCGTGATACTTACTACAAGTGGTGGATGCGCCGCACACTTGAGTGATGTCCTAGGAAAGAATCGAGTTAGAGAAGTTTCTCAGTACTTGCACGAAAGTGAACTTTTTGAGCAGCTAAAGCCAATCTATAAAAATGGCAAAAAAATTAAAATTGGATTACAGGATTCATGCCATCTAAGAAATGGATTAGCGGTGTTTCATCAACCACGTGAAATTTTAAAAAAAATTGGTGAATATATTGAGGTGCCAGGGGCAAGTGAATGTTGCGGAGCGGCTGGTTCTTATTCACTTGTTAGACCAAAAGACAGTAAGCAAATTGTTTCAAAAAAAGTAAAAGCAATAGATGAGTTGGATCTTGATTACCTAGTTACTGTCAACCCAGGCTGTCAAAGACAAATGAGTACCAGCATAAAAAGAGGCCCAAAAGTAATTCATATCGTAGAGTTAGTTCAACAAAGTCTTAAATTAAAGGAATCTAATGGCTGACACCCGAAAAACTTTAGCTGATAGACCACTGACTGATCCAAGTCTTAAACGATTAAAAGTTGATGATCCATTTCGCGATCAGATTCTAAAATTACATAATGAAGCGATATCAAAAGGGTTAGATGAGTATAAAGATCCCAAAACAGGGTTTCAAGTATTAACCGCGCAATATCACGCTAGTAGAGGATTTTGTTGTGATCAACTTTGTAGACATTGTCCGTATTTGAGTAGTGAATAAAGACAAAAAGTTTTATTTTAATTTAAATGCTGTAAAGCCCAAGCGTACATCGCAATTGCCCCTGCTGCTGAAGCATTCATAGACCTAGTTGAGCCATATTGTGTTATTGCATAAATTTTTTCACAGGCTTTGATCGCCGCTTCACTCATTCCAGAGCCTTCTTGACCAAATAGTAAAACACAACTTTTAGGTAAATTTGAATTTTCAATTGGGTAAGAACCATCAATATTATCTATTCCAATTATTGGCAAATTACTATTGTCACACCAATCTTTAAAGTCTTCAACAGTTGCATGATGTATTACTTTTAAGTATCGATCAGTCACCATTGCACCGCGTTTGTTCCAATCTCGCTTTCCTACTATGTGTACAGATTTGACATTAAATGCATTTGCAGTGCGCACGATTGATCCAATATTCAAATCGTGTTGCCAATTCTCTATTGCTATTTGTAAATCGTTTCTTTTTGAATCTAAATCTTCAACAATTGCAGCTAACTTCCAGTATCGATATTGGTCTAAAACATTTCGACGATCGCCGTTTTCAAGTAATTCAGGATCTAGTCGCTCATCTTTTGGCCATGGCGCTGGTAACGGACCTACCCCAACCGGAAGATAAAACTCGCCAGCACCTAGTTGATCGAATTTATTTTTTTCATCCACAATTTTATGAAGCTACAGCTTTTTTGATTTCAGCAATGTGCTCAGGCGTTGAACCACAGCAAGCGCCAATGATGTTTATTCCGAAACCCTTCATTTCTAGGGCATATTTAGCCATTTCTTCAGGTGTTCCGTCATAAATAAATTCATCGCCGACTAATTTTGGCAACCCAGCATTTGATTGAGTAATTAAATAAATCCCGTCAATGCGATTATCGGATAGCTCTTTAGCAATTACTTTTATTTCATCGGTACCACGCCCACAATTGGCGCCGATGATTTTTACACCCATTTTTGAAATCTCGCTGATAGCTTGTGCAGGTTTTACACCCATCATGGTTCGTAAGTTAGTGTCAAAACTTAACATCACGATAATAGGAATTTCTGAATCAATTTCTTGCACGGCTAATACCGCAGCGTTTACTTCGCTTAGATCACTCATAGTTTCAATTAATATTCCATCAGCACCACCTGCAAGCAGCGCTTTAACTTGCTCAGAAAACAACTCTTTAGCTGAGTCGATGGTAAGAGTTCCCATTGGATCCATTAATTCACCAGATGGACCAACATCACCCACTACAAAAACATCAGAGAAATTACTGGCCACCTTTTTGGCAATTTCACTTGCTGCTTTATTTAATTCAAAAACTCGATCCTCGAGCCCGTGCATTTGTAAGCGGGGTTTTGTTCCGCCGAATGTGTTTGTCGTTAGAAAATTTGCACCAGCGTTTGCGTAACCGGCTAAAATATCTTCAATCTTTTCTGGATGGTCAACATTCCAAAGTTCAGGCGCCCCACCATCGGTAAGACCCACCTGCTGCAGCATTGTCCCCATCGCCCCATCGCCAATTAGGGTGGTTCCGGATGCTAATAATTCAAAAATTTTATGCATAATTTTCTTTCTATATGTTTTCTAGTAGTTCAGTTATTTTTGCATCTGAGTATTGCAACTCAATATCTTTCACAATTTGTTCACTAACTTGGGTTATTTCACCTTCAACTTTAAACCATTCACTTTTTGCCCAACCTGCTAAGTAAGCGTCTGAATCAACCGCACCTAAACGCATGGCGGCCTCATCAATCGCTTCTTGAAATCTATTAGGCAACATACTTTTTATATTTTCTGAGTCGTGCTTGAAAACAATCATTGACGGGATATCTCGCCAGTAAGTTATCTGATATTCAATCATCGGTAAACTTTATCATTCAAACACTTAATCATCGAGTTTATAACTGAGCCAAATAGATTCTTCTTGAGTAAATCCATGTCTGCGGTAGAAGCCTCTTACCCGTTCGTTTGCTAGCTCAGTTTCTAAAAAAATCATTTTTACATCATTTTGTTTAGCTACTTTTACTACTTCGGCTAATAGTTCACTGCCCAACCCCGCATTACGCTCGCGGACGTAGATTTCGTCGATCAAGCCTTCACGTCCACCCGATTCAATACTCCAACCCCAAGTTAAGACTGCATAACCAAGCAAATTAGCCTCTTGCGTGGCTAGCACGATTAGCCCTAATTGTGGATTAGAAAATAGTGGCGTGAATGTGTTGGTAATTCTAGATTCTTCATAAATATGATTATCAATTTCACAGAATTCTTTAGCCAACACCAGTAGCTCAGGTAGATCTCGCTCATTTGCAATTCGAAATGTAACCACGGGGCTTCCTATTTTTGCTATTGCGAGTCGGGATTAGTGAATGATTTAAATGCGGCAAACGCTCTCGGGCCGTATACCGTACCTGGACCACCCATCATTTGAATACAAACTGCTATTACTTCAGCAACTTCTTGTTCGGTCGCTTTCAATTTAGCTAAGTTTTTTGCGTGCGATGCGATACATCCATCACAATGCTCACTAATGGCGAGTGCGAAAGCGATGAACTCTTTTACCTTTGGATCAACAGCACCTGGGGCAGAGGCGGCTTTAGCTAAATGAGCGAAAGCACTATAAACATCTGGTATCAGATCCCGCAACTCTCGACCGAGCGGAACAATGGCGCTTAGCACGTCTCGTCCATGAGTGTGATGTTCAGACATGATCCCTCAATCTCTAACGCTAATTAAATAATTACCGGTATTTCTAACATTAGTGGATAAATTGAATAGATTTATACACCCCTAACTCTCGCGTGATTTTGAGTTATTGCCTATGGTTACCCTTAATGAAAATTCAAATCGTCAACCCAAATGACCCACAAATCGAATTTGCACTAACGCAGTTTTTTGTTTTAGGGGGGTTTTCGGTAGTAGATAGCTCACCAGATCTTATTGTGCAGTATTTATCAGCCAAAGATAGTTTTGATAGCACTCCTGCCTCTACCCCCAAAATAATTTTAGGCGAAGGTGTATTTAATAATTTAAAAAATTTTAGTGAAATAAATCTTCAAGATTTGACAGCAGAGCATGAAATCAGATTGAGACCAACTGAACTTAAAAATAGGTTTGAAGATGATCTTTACCTAAATGACAAATTAGCTTTAATTTCAGTAATAGCAGATGGCATTAAAGTAGCCGCTACGGCTAATTTTAAATTAACGGATTACCCGGTAGCTTTTTATTTGAAGCAAAAAAACTTATTTATTTTAAATATATCTAATCAAGAAAATTTAAAATCTCAAGCCTTAGCTAGATTTACTCGACTTTGGGTTAATCAAGAAGTAATAAATCAGCCTGTGAAAAAGATTAAAGTTGGCCTACTTGCTTATGGGGCGATTGGACACGAACATAATCGGGCCGTTTCTAATATCACTGGCTTTGAGTTAGCAGCGGTTTGTGATTCAAACCCAGCAAGAATTGAAGTTGCTAAAGAACTTTCTAAAAATGTCAAAGGCTTTACCGATGCAGACAAACTACTAGATTCAGACGTAGATCTTGTAGTTATTTCTACGCCACCAAATTCTCATTACGCTTGGGCTAAAAAAGCACTTGAAAAAAATAAGCACGTAGTGCTTGAAAAGCCGATGGCACTCAATACTGCTGAATGTGATGAATTGATTAAGTTAGCAAAAGAAAAGAATAAAACTTTAGTTGTTTATCAAAACCGACGTTGGGATTCAGACTTTCTAACTATAAAAGACCTAGTTGATAATGGATTAGCGGGTGAAATATTTCACGCTGAAATATTTGTTGGCGGATATGGCCACCCTTGCAACTATTGGCATTCAGATCAAGCAATTTCTGGTGGGGCAATTTTTGATTGGGGCTCGCATTTTCTAGATCAAGCCTTGGCGCTATTTGGAACAGAGATTAAGTATGTAACTGCAAAAGAACATAAAATTGAATGGTTAGATGTTACAAATTCTGATCATGCTCGTATAACTTTACATTATAAAAATGGGCTAGAAGTTGAGTTTATCCATTCTGATTTAGCTGCAGCGTTAAAGCCAAAGTATTACTTTCTAGGTACAAAAGGTGCAATTGTAGGTGAATGGCGCCATGAAAAAATTATTTCAAGAAATGAAATAGGTACGCTGCGTGAGGATGCGCTAGCACCAGGGGATTCGCCTGCAGAGATTAAGCTATTTGACAAAGCTGGATCTATCACGCAAGTAAAAGCAAAAAAACCCCCACTGCATCAATTTCATCGAGAGCTTGCTGATCTATTAATTGATGATGTCCCAATGACGGTAAATGCAGTTGGTTCAAGACATGTAGTGGCAATCATGCAAGCCGCGGCAAGATCAGCTGCTGGTGACGGGCTGGCTGTGAGCCCACTGCTATAATTAAAGACTTAGGAAGTTTTCCTATAGGTCGCACGTGTCCGATATATCGACGATTTAAAAATTGTCGCACTTATCTCAAGCCACTTGTGGTCACTTGAGAATAAGGTTTTTAATCAATTATGCCTAATAATAGAAGAAATATTCAGCGCGCTCCAAAAAAATCTAATCATAACGATATTGAAATAGCGTTAGATAAAGTAGCGAGCCAAGAACGTGTGCCAGCAGAGAATTTTGCCGCACTAAATTTACCTGGATCAGTTATTTCAGTTTTGTCAAAAAATGGAATAACCAAGCCAAGCCCAATTCAGTCCAGTGCGATTGGCGACGCATTAGCCGGAAAAGATCTACTTGGTAGGGCTCAGACTGGCTCTGGAAAAACACTTGCATTTGGTTTGCCTACATTAGTTCGGCTAAGTGGCATGAGAGCAAATAGTGGAGCACCGCTAGCACTAATAATGGTTCCGACTAGAGAGCTTGCACAGCAAGTTAGTGATGCCCTAGCGCCAATCGCTTCGGTATTGAATTTGAGAATTACCACAATTTATGGCGGCGCCTCAATGCAACGGCAACACCAAAGCCTTAAACGAGGCGTTGAAATAGTTGTAGCAACACCAGGACGATTAGAAGATCATCTAAGGCAAAAAACAGTCAAACTAACCGACTTAAAAATTTGCGTACTTGATGAAGCCGATCACATGGCAGAAATGGGATTCATGCCCGCCATGAAGCGAATCTTAGATTTAGTGCCTAATAATGCACAAAACTTACTATTCTCAGCGACACTTGATCGTGGAGTAGCAATTTTGGTGAAGAATTATTTAAAGCAACCAGCGCTGCATGCTGTTGCTAATCAGAATCAATCAGTAGCAAACCTAGAACATCTTGCATTTGTGGTTGATAAAAACGATAAAAATAGCGTAGTAGCAGAAATCGCACAAAGACCAGCGCGAACTTTATTATTTGTTCGAACTAAATTTGGTGCAGAAAAATTAGCAAATAATCTAATTAAGTCTGGAATTGACGCTACTGCAATACATGGTGACAGAAGTCAATCACAAAGAAATCGTGCATTGAGTGATTTCTCAACCGGAAGAAAACGAGTATTAGTAGCAACAGATGTGGCTGCTCGTGGTATCCATGTCGATGGTGTTGATTTGGTTGTCCACGTTGATCCGCCACAAGAATGGAAAGACTATATTCACCGCAGTGGTAGAACTGCCCGTGCTGGCTCAAAGGGCGTGGCATTGTCATTATTGATGCCAAACGAAACTCGTGGATATTCGAAAATGCAAGAGTCTTTCGGAAACCGAGTAACGCCAGTGAAGGTTAAAACCTCTCATCCAGCAGTTAAAGCCGTCGCAACTTCGGGTGAATTGATTGTGGTTCCGCCAGAGTCACCCCGTGAAACCAACCGGTCCTCACGTCCGGCGAGAAATCCTCGAAATAATAAGAATTTTCGCGATCAAAATAGAAAAAAGGCGAGATTCTCTAACAGCCGCTAAATTGTCCAGATGAAGCGATTCGTCGGGTTACTACTAGTAGTTGGATTTTTGACAAGCTGCACTGCCAGCGATCGTGCTGCGTCAGAAAATATTCAACTTGCTGAAGATCAGACGTTTCAATCGCCTGAAGTGGAAGAACCAACCACCTCACCAGGTAATTGTTCACTTGAAACTGAAAGTAATTTTTCAAAGATAGTTACCTCTCAACTTGATGCGTTTTCAAATAATGATTTTGATGCGGCATATCAATTAACTTCAACACGTTTTAAAAGTGGATTTTCACTCGAGAGATTTATTAATGTAATTAGTGAGTACTATCCAAGCCTGTTAGACAACACAGATTTTAATGCGATTGAATGTCTTGAAATGGGATTTACTGGATTTTATGAAGTAGAAGTAAAGTCACTAAGTGGTGATATTGATTTAAGGTATCGTTTTGAATATGTTGGGGACACTTGGTTTATTGCTGGTGCAGAATTAATCGCTGAAGATCTTACGCAGGTTCCGACTTAACTTTTTGGGTGTTTGTACCAATTTGTTTGCTCTGGTGCCAACGGCGTCTTACCTAAAATTAAATCTGCAGCTTTTTCGCCTACCATCATTACCGGTGAGTAGATATTTGCATTTGTCACAAATGGAAATACTGAGGCGTCAACCACTCTTAACCCATCAACCCCGTACACCTTCATCGAATTGGGATCAACCACACTCATTTCGTCTACTCCCATTTTTGCGGTGCAAGATGGGTGATATGCGGTTTCACCATCTTTTGCCACCCATTCAAGAATTTCTTGTTCGTTAGCAACTTCAACTCCGGGGGATATTTCACCACCGTTATATCTATCAAAAGCACCTTGGTTCATTATTTTTCGTGCGACTCTAATTGCTTCAACCCATTCACGTCGATCTTGCTTGGTAGAGAGATAGTTAAAAAGAATGCTTGGCTTTTCTTTTGGGTCATTAGATTTAATTCGAACGTATCCACGCGCGTCTGAATACATCGGCCCAATATGAATTTGGTATCCGTGACCTTTTGCAGTTACCGTTCCGTCGTAGCGCACAGCAATTGGTAGAAAATGGAACATCAAGTTTGGCCATTCAACGTCTTCATTACTTCTAGCAAATCCGCCGGCTTCAAAATGATTTGAAGCCCCAGGGCCCTTTCCTAAAAATAGCCAAGCCGCACCAATAAAAGGTCTTCGCCAGAATGCCAGATTAGGTTGTAGTGAAACCGGCTCTTTGCATTGAAACTGCACATAAACTTCTAGATGATCTTGCAAATTCTCACCAACGCCAGGTAAATGATGAATTGTTTCGATACCAAGTTTTGCTAGATGTTGAGAGTTTCCGATGCCACTTAATTGTAAAATTTGAGGTGTGTTGATGGCACCACCACATAAAATAATTTCTCGACCATAGATATTTTCAATTTTTCTTCCGCGTTGAACCTCAACCCCAACTGCTTTTTTACCCTCAAAAATAACTTTTCTAACAAAGCTACGAGTTTTTACAGTTAAATTCTTACGATGCATCACTGGATGCAAATAAGCTCTAGCACTGCTCAGGCGACGGGCTTTAAAAACATTTCTATCAAATCGTGCAAAGCCTTCTTGGCGGTATCCATTTACATCATCAGTTAAGTGATATCCGGCTTCTTGAGCAGCACTTAAAAATGTACTAAAGAGAGGATTTCTTGAAGTTCCTTTTGTAACTTTAAGTGGGCCATCGTGTCCTCGAAATGTGTCATCGTTTCGATCGAGGGCGTTTTCTGATTTTTTAAAATACGGTAGACAGTGCGCAAAGTCCCAGTTTTCTAAGCCGGGCTCTTTTCCCCACCGTTCATAATCCATTGGGTTACCTCGCTGAAAAATCATTCCATTTATGCTTCCGGAGCCACCTAAAATCTTTCCGCGGCCGTGATAAACCCTACGATTATTCATATTTGGTTCAGGCTCAGTTTCATACTTCCAGTCATAAAATTTGCTGCCAATCGGAAACGTTAAGGCTGCTGGCATGTGAACAAATACATCCCAAATCCAATCTTTGCGCCCAGCCTCTAGCACTAAAACTTCATTTTTAGAATCTTCACTTAAGCGGTTACCTAAAACTGACCCGGCAGATCCGCCGCCAACGATTATGTAATCAAATTTCTTTTTCATGCATTAAGCCTTTCTGCCGTATCAACCACATTTGCTAGCAACATAGCCCTAGTCATTGGCCCGGTTCCACCTGGCATTGGCGCAAAATATCCGGCAACAGCTGTGACGCTTGGATCAATATCACCAACCAATCCTGCTTCAGTACGTGTTATTCCAACATCTAGCAACGCACTATTGGCTTTGATCATTTCAGGTTTAATCAGATGTGCCACACCGGCAGCTGCCACAATAATGTCCGCTTGCTTGGTAAACGACGCTAAATCTTTTGTTCCGGTATGACATAAAGTAACGGTGGCATTTTCTGATTTTCTAGTAAGTAATAATCCAATCGGACGACCAACGGTAACTCCGCGACCAACTACAACAACGTGCGCACCATTTATGTTCACGTTGTATTCGCGTAGTAGTTCGACAATACCCCGCGGCGTACAAGGGAGTGGAGCGGCTTGACCCAGCACTAGCCTGCCTAAATTCACTGGATGCAAACCATCAGCATCTTTATCGGGGTCCATTGCTTCTAAAATTTTATTAGTGTCGATTCCTTTTGGAAGTGGAAGTTGCACAATGTACCCAGTGCAATTTTTATCTTGATTTAATTTATTTACGGCAGCTAGTACATCTTGTTCTGTTGCGCTAGGGGGTAAATCAACTCTTATTGAGGCAATCCCAACCTCTTCGCAGTCTTTATGTTTACCACCAACATAAGCATGAGACCCAGGATCATCCCCAACTAAAATTGTTCCTAAGCCTGGAGTTACACCTTTTGCTTTTAGCGCCTTAACACGAACGGCTAGATCTGCTTTTACTTTTGCTGCAGTTGCTTTGCCATCTAAAATAATTGCGCTCATTAATCCCCTAGTTTAAGTACTCGGTTGCGGCATCTGCCAAAAATTTATATAAGTGTTGTGCAAAAGAACTTCTGACATAGAGTCGATAGGTGGTCTTTTCAACGCGGTGAATAATAGTGGGGCAACGCGCCATTAGCCCTTGAGTACAAGCAGAAACAGCTAAACCTTGATCATCTAAATCGCCTTCCCAGGCATGTTGCAGCACACTTTTTGCAGCGGGGCCGCTCACCTCAAGGCAGGTTCTTTGAGCAGAAACGTTAACTAAAGAGATAAATTCATTTTGTGTATTTTGAATTAGATTCTCTATTTCACTTAATTTAACCCCTACTAATAACCACCAATCTGGGCCCAGTGCGAGACACGAAATATTTGATGCGGTAGTTTCACCGACCCTAAGGGGGAGTTTGATTGCTAAAACTTTTTCAACTTTTGCCGCTGCCGTGCTAGCAGGCTCAACTCTTAGATCCCACATATTCAAAAATGCAATTTCTTTTATATTTACAGTACTTTCAGATCCAATTTTAATTGAATTAAGTGGGCTGGTGCGCAATTTGTCCAAGTTAACCATCTCGCCTGGAATTCTCTTTGTCGTAAAAAATAGGCTCAGTTATTTCAACTTCTATCAAATTTTCACCTAACGGGACAATGGCAGATTGACCGATTCTATTTTGACCATCAGCAACTAAGGCTAGCGAAAACACTCTATCGAGCGTTGCAGAATCATATGAACTGGTTATATAACCAATGTGGTTGCTGCCAGAAATACCGTTTGATTTATCCGCTGCTGTTAAATAGGCGCCTTCTGGCAAGAAAGCTGATTTATCTTTACTTAACACACCTACTAATTGGTGCCTGCCGCTTCGCGCAGTATCTGACCTTAAAAATGAGCGCTTTCCGATGAAATCTTTCTTTTTTGAAACAATCCAATCCATTGCTAAATCTTGCGGAGTTTGAGTTCCATCGGTTTCTTGCCCAACGATTATGAATCCCTTTTCAGCACGTAATACGTGCATAGTTTCAGTGCCATACGCAGTGATATCAAATTCTTTACCCATTTGCATAACTGACTTCCATATATGTAAGCCATAAAAAGCTTCAACATTTATTTCATAGGCCAATTCACCTGAAAAAGAAATTCGGGCAATTCTTGCTGGCACTCCAGCAACCTCAGCGTATTTATTTGTCATAAAAGCGAACGATTCATTTGAAACATCTAATTCAGGGGCTAGCCTTTTCATCAAGGCGCGAGAATTCGGGCCAACAATTGCGACTGTCGCCCATTGCTCTGTTACTGAGGTGCAGTAAACCTTTAATTCAGGCCATTCGGTTTGAAGCCATTCCTCTAACCAATCCAACACTTTTGCCGCACCGCTGGTAGTTGTGGTCATTAAAAATCTATTTTCAGCTAATCGAGTGGTAACTCCATCATCAATTACCATTCCGTCGACCCCGCACATTAAGCCATAGCGAGAATGATCAATTTTCAAAGTTGAAAACATGTTCGTGTAAATGCGATCTAAAAATATTGCGGCGTCCGGCCCTTGAATAGAGATTTTGCCTAAGGTAGAGGCGTCCATTACCGCCACTGAATTTCTAGCGGCTAAACACTCGCGCTTAACGGCTTGATGAATATCTTCATTTTCTTTTGGAAAGTACCAAGGGCGCTTCCATTGCCCAACATCTTCAAATGGTGCGTTGGCTTGTAAATGCCAAGAGTGGATTGGAGTGGTGCGAATTGGATCAGATAATTCCCCGCGATCTCGACCAGCTAAAGCTGCAAATAAAACTGGAATATATGGCGGGCGAAAATTTAATGTTCCTATTTCAGGAATTGGTTTATTAATCAACTGAGAAAGTAACCCAATGGTGGTGGTGCCGCTGGTTTTTCCTTGGTCGTGGGCTGTACCAATTGTGGTGTAACGCTTTATATGTTCGATAGAAGTTAAACCAGCTCCGGTGGCACGCTTTAAATCTCTTAAAGTGGCGTCGCGTTGCAAATCAATAAAACTTACTTCGCAAGCTTCATCTTTTGGTAAAACCCCAAAAAATACTGCCGGATCGTTTTCTATTACTCCAAAATCACCAGCAACCGCTCCGCTGGCAGAAATACCTTTAGGCATAGCTGCTAAGACAAAGGCAGCCTGCTTTGCTTGCCAGATAGGTTTTATCCCGATGAATGTTGCAAGGTGCACGGTAGGTGTCCACCCACCTGAAATTGCTAATAAATCACAATCAATGTCTTTTACAAAAGATTTAACTTCACCCGACAGACTTACCTGCGCAATGCTTACCTGTGATAGCTCACCCTTATCATCTGCTTTTGTATTTGTGGCAGTAGCAGAATAAATTATTTCTATTCCTAGACTCTTAACTTGTTCGACTAATGGCCCGTGGGCTTCATCTCTAATATCAGCGATAGCGCGTACCTTGACTCCGTTTTGATGTAGCCGGATTGCATCGC
The DNA here is from genome assembly GCA_964639395.1 of uncultured Bifidobacterium sp. Taxonomy (GTDB): domain Bacteria; phylum Actinomycetota; class Actinomycetes; order S36-B12; family UBA5976; genus ATZT02. The sequence goes on along the minus strand of CAZXCT010000016.1, from coordinate 4,715 downwards.
GGTAGCCCTGATCGTCAACCGTAATCACAACAGCATTTTTAAAAATTGCTACCTTATATTTGTCTACGTAGGTAGCTGCAGCATGCGAGAGCATAATCCCGGGGCGATCATTGTTCGCAAATACTAAAAATCTTTGAAATGCCCCAGTAGCTAAAATAATTTCTTTTGCACGTATATGCCAGGTTCTAATTCGGGCAACTTTTGGATCATAATTTGCTGCGAGATGATCTGTGCGCTTTTCAACTGCCACTACATAACCTTGGTCATAAAGACCAATTGCGGTGGTTCGCTGCAAATGCAGCAGGTTGGGATCAGTTAATACAGCTAGCAGTTGCGGGTCGATTTCAAGATTTGCTTGCGAAAAGTATCCTCCTGGCGTAGGGGAATCATCAATTAGCATCACTCTTTGCTTTTTTGTTAAAGCAGTTTTAGCTGCTTTTAACCCAGCGATACCAGCACCAATAATCAGTACCTCAACATGACGATTTGTTTTGTCATACCTCGCGTCATCGTCAACATTTGGTAAATCACCAATCCCAGCTAAGCCTCTTGCTGCTAAACCCTCAACTAATTCAACGGTGGTTGCCGGCACCATTGGTTCGCCGCTACCAGAATCAATTTGAACTAAAGCGCAAGGCTCTTCAGCTGCTAAGCCGATAACTCCACGCGGCCTAGAAAGGTAGGTGCTGTCAGTAAAAGTTTTTATTCCATTTTTTAATAAGGCGACAGCAAGTGTTTCACCTTTTGTGCCACTATAAATTTTAGAATCAAACTCAAAATTCACCTGAGTCATTGTGGCCTCGCTGGCGCAGTAGTGAATGGCTGATAACTATCACCAAATTGATGAGTTAGCGTATTTCGCCAAACATTGAACCAGCGCCGGCAACCTGCGCTATGCACCCAGCGTTCTTGTAGCCAACCTTTTGGGTTGTCTCGATAAAAAATATATTCGGCCCATTGTTGATCAGAAAGTTCGTCGGGTTTATCCGGATAAGCAATATGCGCTTGAGAGCCATAGTGAAATTCAGTTTCATCGCGCGCGCCACACCAAGGACAATTTATAGATAACATTTATCCCTAGTGCGCCACACCGGCGGCGCCGTGTTCGTCAATTAAATGTCCGGTTTTAAATCTATCTAAAGAATAGTTCTTAGCTAAATCATGTGGACGATTATTTGCAATGGTATCTGCATAAACCCAACCTGAGCCCGGAGTCGCCTTAAATCCGCCTGTACCCCAACCAGAATTTATATACATATTTTCAATTGGCGTTAAACCTAAAATTGGCGAGGCGTCAGGAGCAATGTCAACAATTCCACCCCAAGTTCTTAGCAAATGCGCTCTGGCAAAAATCGGAAATAATTCGCAAGCCGCCGCTAGTTGATGCTCTATTACATGAAAGCCGCCACGTTGGGTGTAAGAATTAAATGCATCGGTGCCAGCGCCCATAACTAATTCGCCCTTGTGCGCTTGACTTACGTACACATGCACAGCACCGCTCATAATTACGGTGTCAAGTACTTGCTCTAATAATTCAGAAACTAATGCTTGCAATGTTCGGCTTTGTAACGGAACACGAAATCCAGCCAATTGGGTAAGCGTAGAAGTGTGACCAGCGGCAGCCAGTGCTACTTTATTTGCGGCAATGAAGCCTAAGTTTGTTTCAACACCTTGAACTGTTCCGTTATGAACTTTTATTCCGGTGACTTCGCAACCTTGAATTAAATCAACACCCATGTCATCAGCAGCTTTGGCGTAACCCCAAGCAACCCAATCATGCTTAGCGATACCACCTCTCGCTTGGTAGGTCGCACCCATAATTGGGTAACGAATCTTGTCACTTATGTTTAAAATCGGAGCAATTTTTTTTGCTTCTTCTGGAGTTAGCCATTCAGTATCAATACTGTTTACTCGGTTTGCATAATAATTTCGTTGCTTGCTTCTAACATCACCCACGCTGTGAGCTAACGTCATTACACCGCGCTGGCTAAAAAACATTTCATAGCCAACTTCTTCTTCTAGCGTTTCCCAGAGTTTGAGAGAATGTTCGTATATCCCAGCACTTTCATCCCATAAATAATTTGATCGAATAATTGTGGTATTTCTTGCCATGTTGCCACCAGCAAGCCAACCCTTTTCGAGTACGGCGACATTAGTTATCCCAAAATTTTTTGCTAAGTAGTAAGCGGTAGCTAAACCGTGACCACCTGCACCAATGATTATTACGTCATAGGCTTTCTTAAGTTGCGGAGTTTTCCATAAAAAATCTGGATGCGCTGGCAGCTCAGCGGTACGACGCCGAGTTAATGGACCACTCATGCTTTTAACCTCGTCATTGCTGGATCAAATAATGGATCATCTGCAACCTCTGCACTGATTAACTTGTCGAAGTATGCAATCTCAACCTTATTACCCTTTTTACTCAAATGCAGCGGAAGCCAAGCATAGGCAATTGGATGGCCCACGCTGTGCCCAAAATAGCAACTTGTCACATAACCAACTGTTTCATTATTAACAAGCACTGGCTCTTTGCCCATCACAACATCTTCTGCTTTATGAATCTTCAAGCAAGTTAGCTTTTTAGCTAAATTACTTTGATCAATTTTTGCGAGCGCTGCATCACCGATAAATCCACCTGACTTACGAACAGCGAAACCTAGCCCTGCCTCATAGGGGTTGTGTTCGGTTGTCATGTCCGTTCCAAAAGATCGATAGCCCTTTTCGAGTCTCATTGAATTAAAGGCGCCGCGTCCCGCCGCAATTAAATTCAAGTTCTCTCCGGCTTTCCAAATAGTGTCCCAAAGCTTAAGTGCCATATCCGCATCTACATATACTTCAAATCCAAGCTCGCCAACATAGCTAAGGCGCCACAAAGTGACTGGCACTTGACCAAGATAGGTTTGTTTTGCTTTGAAATATTTAATTGATTCATTTGACAAATCGTCATCACAAATTGTTTGTAGTAATTCTCGTGACTTCGGCCCAAATACACCCAGCACTGCAGTACCGCTGGTGATGTCTCTTATTTGTACCGTGTCTGGTGCGTAATCTTTTAATCGAACTAAATCAACATTTGAATTAGCGCCAATTACAAAATGATTCTCTGCTAACTTGCTAACAGTGATATCACTTAAGATTCCACCAGTTTCGGCCAACATTAAGCAATAGGTAATTGAACCTACTGGCTTATCTAAATTGCCTGTGGTCATTTTCATTAAAAATTCTTGACTTGCTTTACCTACAACCTCTAGTCGCTTTAGTGAAGAGAGGTCAAACATCCCAACATGCTCGCGAACATGTAGCGCCTCCGCGCCGCAAATGGCAGACCAGTATTCACTTGCCCATGAATTTCTAGCAGGAACAGAATAATTTGCTAAAAGATTTTTATTACTTTCATACCATTGGGGTCTTTCAAAGCCAGATGCTTCTAGAAATACCCCACCAAGCTCTTGTTGGCGTGAATAAAAGCCGGTGGTACGCAGTGGTCGTGGCGCTTGCATGGGCTGCAAGGGATGCACGATGTCATAAACTTCAATGTAATTTTGCTCGCCACGCATTTGAATGTGTTCAGGGCTTAGTTGATGTTTTTCAAATCTATTTACGTCGCAATCGTGCACTGTGATTGAAGGGTGTCCATCCACCAACCACTCGGCAATTGCCCTAGCCACACCTGCTGAGTGTGTTACCCAAACTGCTTCCGCAACCCAAAAACCTTTGAGCCCATGCCATTCACCCATTAGGGGATTGTTATCAACAGTGAAAGAAAACAAGCCATTCATCCCGGAAGTTATTTTTGCATTTTTTAGTTCCGGCAATATTTCAGAACTATGCTCCATTGCGCCAACCCACTCTGGGGCAGTGAATTCCAACATAGATGGCATTGTCGCTGCTTTATCAAAAGGCAAAATATCCTTTGCTGCTACTGGTAAGGGGCGATGACCGTACCAACCAACACCTAAACTTTTACCCATCTGGCGATAGTAAAGATCGTGATCTTGGTTTCTAAGCAATGGAATTGTTGCTTCTTGTGTTTGATCACTTAAAGAATCAATCTCTTCAGTCCAAGCAAGCTGGTGCGCTAACGGTTGTAATGCAGTTGGCATTGAAATCATTTCACCAACCTTGGGCCCCCAGATACCAGCACAAGCAATTACTACTTCTGCGGCAAAGTCACCTTTATTTGTTACGACACCGGTAACGCGACCATTTTCTTTTTTAATATCAAGTACTTCATGTCTTTCTAAAAATTTAGCACCACGCGAAATTGCTCGCCGCCCCATTGCTTCATCTGCTCGTAAAGCTTTTGCTAATCCATCAGTTGGAACATGCAGCGCACCTAAAATTGAATTTGCATCAAGTACTGGATGCAGTTTTGCCGCCGCCTCAGGGGCTATTACTTCGGCAGGGATTCCCCAGGCAGTTGCCAAACCAGCACGCCGATGTAATTCACTTAATCGCTCTGGAGTTGTCGCAACTTCTAAACTTCCTACTTGTAAAAAACATGGCTCACCGTCTAGCTCTAGCGACATTAATTTTTCAACAGTGTAAGTTGCAAAATTTGCAAGAGTTTTAGAACCATTTGTTTGAAAAACTAAACCAGGGGCGTGAGAAGTTGAACCACCGGCGGCCCAAAGTGGACCTTGCTCTAACACTGTTACATCAGTCCAGCCACGCTCGGTTAATTCATCTGCAAGTGCGCAACCAACAATTCCAGC
>CAZXCT010000015.1:0-21477 GCA_964639395.1 uncultured Bifidobacterium sp. | reverse complement strand
GCATCTTTATATCCACCCATGTCAGATTCTTCTGCTTCTAACACTTCAGACTTCCAGCCTTGTCGATCGGCAAACCGTAAATACATTCTCACTAAATCTGCCGCAAACAAAGCAGACTCTTGACCGCCCTCACCTGATTTAATTTCTAAAATTACATCTTTATCATCTAGCGGATCTCGTGGCACTAAAAGTATTTTTAACTTATCTGCTAACTCAATTTGTTTTTCAGTCAAAGATTTAACCTCAGCAGTAAACGAACTATCTTCTGCGGCAAGCTCTTGCGCCGCCGAGATATCTTCAGTTACCTGTTGCCATTCACGCCAGGTAGCCACTATTACCTTTAGCTGTGAGAAGCGTCGCCCAACTTCTCGTGCTTTGTTTTGATCTTGATGCAAAGCAGGGTCAGAGAGTTGCCCTTCAAGTTGAACTAACTCTGCGGCTAGCTCTACTACTTTGTCAAACATAGATCCTCTTTTTGAAAATATAAAACGGGCGTTACCAGAATCTTTATCTGGTAACGCCCGTTTGAAAAGCTAATTTGCTGCGCCGGGTTTTCCGTAACGCTTTTCAAACTTCGAAACACGTCCACCGGTATCTAGAATTTTTTGTTTACCGGTATAAAACGGATGGCAATTGCTGCACACTTCTGGATGCATCGCTCCATTGGCGGCAGTGCTTCGGGTAATGAAGGTGTTACCACAAGAACATGTAACTGTGGTTTGGTCGTAATTTGGATGAATTTCGGCTTTCACTTTGCTCCCCTCAAAAACTTCATGAATTCTATTCCTCGTCTTCCCCGGATACTGCTGGGGTGGTCTTTTGTACCTGCATTAAGAAGTCAAAATTACTCTTGGTTTCGCGCAGTTTATTAAGCAATAGCTCAATTGCCTGTTGCGACTCCAGCGCATGCAGTACTCGGCGTAACTTCCAGATCACCTTTAATTCATCCGCACTGAGCAAAATCTCTTCTTTTCGAGTACCTGAGGCATCTACGTCAACTGCCGGGAACACTCGTCGATCAGCCAATTTGCGATCAAGTTTTAGTTCCATGTTTCCAGTTCCTTTGAATTCTTCAAAGATAACTTCATCCATTCGAGAACCGGTCTCGACCAATGCTGTTGCGATAATAGTTAGCGATCCACCATTTTCAATATTTCTCGCTGCACCAAAGAATTTTTTAGGTGGATATAACGCTGCTGAATCAACACCGCCGGAAAGAATTCTTCCAGAAGCAGGTGCTGCAATGTTATAAGCGCGACCTAAACGAGTCATCGAATCAAGCAGAATAACTACATCATGACCCATTTCAACTAAACGTTTGGCACGTTCAATTGATAATTCAGCCACTGTGGTGTGATCTTCTGCTGGACGATCAAATGTTGAGGCGATAACTTCACCTTTAACAGAGCGTTGCATGTCAGTAACTTCTTCAGGTCGCTCGTCAACTAGCACAACCATTAAATGAACTTCTGGGTTATTTGTAGATATTGCGTTTGCAATAGCTTGCAATACCATCGTTTTACCAGCTTTTGGCGGCGAAACAATAAGCCCACGTTGCCCTTTACCAATTGGAGCAACTAAATCAATGACGCGAGTAGTTAAATTACCTGGTTCTGTTTCTAACCGTAATCTCTCTTGTGGGTAAAGCGGTACTAATTTAGAAAAGTCGACTCGTTTCGAAGACTCATCAGTACTTAAACCGTTTATGGTTTCTACTTTGACTAGCGGGTTAAACTTTTGTCTTTGTTCACCTTCACGAGGTTGGCGAATCATGCCGGTTACCGCATCACCTTTACGAAGCCCATATTTGCGAACCATGCCCATAGAAACATAAACATCGTTAGGCCCAGGAAGGTATCCACTGGTGCGAACGAAGGCGTAGTTCTCTAGTAAATCGATGATTCCTGCTACCGGTAGTAATACATCGTCTTCAGAAATTTCGTAATCTTCACGATCGCGGCGCCCCCCGCGTTCTCTAAATCTTCCACGATTGTTATCGCGATCCCCACGATTATTAAAGTTTTCTCTTGAGTTGTCACGATTGTTGTAACGATTTTGATTGCGACGATATCCGCGGTCATCTTGACGATCATCAGAACGATCTTCTTGATTGTTGCGCTCTGGTGCACTGGGGGAATCGTTAAATTCTTCAGAATCGACTTCTTGAATTTCTTCAATGCCGACGTCGGTTGTGTTTTGTTTAGTTTGAATTGCTGCGATTAATTCGCTTTTTCTCATTGTGGCGGCACCTGCAACACCCAAATCTTGGGCAAAAGCACGAAGCTCAGGCAGTAATAGTGCGCCAACATCAGCGGTGTTTGTCACCTTAGGTTGGTACCTTTCTTATTAGGGTTTTGAAAGAGATGAAATATGAATTTCTTTCAAGTTCCGACTTGTCAGGGTTTGGTGAAGATTAGACTTTTTTTGAGATTTTTTTTAAGTCACCATCACGTACCCGAAAAGGGCCGGATAGGTAAACCATACCACCCCAACTGGCTTAGCAGGTGGAGTGGGCTAATGAACCTCAGCACCGCTCGCGGGAACCGTTAGCACTTCTGCTGAAAAATCAGCTTGTTCGAACTCTTTTACCGCAGCCGTGGTCTCGGCTTGCGCCAATACTAAAACGCTAGGGCCGGCCCCGCTTATTACCGCAGCGTGTCCTGCCGTGCGCAATTGTTCAACCAAGTTTGCAGAAGTCTGCATCGCGTTTCTGCGATAAGGCTGATGCATTTTGTCTTCGGTGGCAGTAAAAAGCAAACTTGGGTCGTGACATAAAGCATGAACTAATAGAGAACTGCGAGCAACATTGAATGCGGCATCCCGATGTGGAATATGAGACGGCAATAATAAACGTGCTTGACGAGTTTCCATTTCAAATTTAGGAATAAATACAATCGGCACAATATCTGGATGCACATTTAGTTTTACGGCATGAGAATGCACTCCATCAGAATGAATGTGTTCGTGATCTGACTTGGGCATACTGACACTGTGATGTTGATGCGAATCAGTCCACGAAAGTGTTAGTCCACCTAATAAACAAGCCGCAACATTATCCGGATGACCCTCTATCGCTGTGGCAAAATCAAGTGCCCCTTCATCATCCATTTCACTCGCCGCACTCGCTGCTAAAGCGCGAGCCGCTATTACTCCGGCAGTTATTGCGGCAGCAGAAGAGCCCAACCCTCTGCCATGAGGGATTTTGTTTACGCAACGCAAATACAATCCAGACACAGGAACTTGCAAAGTTTCAAATACCTTAAGCATTACTCGAGCAATTAAATGATCTTCATTTCGCGGCAGGCTGTTTCTGCCAAATCCACTTATATCAACTTGTATACCGCTTTGATCAGTAAAAGATGCTTCTACTTCGTCATAGATGCTCAAAGCCAAAGCAGCACTATCAAATGCTGGGCCTAGATTTGCACTACTTGCCGGTACTCGCACCCTTACCGCGGAAGAATAATTACTCAATTAAATCAACCCTAAGGCAATTGCTGCTTTTTGAGCATCGACCGGAATCTTTATCGCACTCTTTGTGTTCTCTAAGGCCCATTGTGGATCTTTCAAACCGTTGCCGGTAACTGTAATAACAATATTTTTGCCACTAGGAAGCTTATTTAATTCTTTCAATTTAAATAGACCAGCCAGCCCGGCGGCACTTGATGGCTCAACAAATATTGCTTCTTGATTTGCCAAATAGTGATATGCCGCCAAAATTTCTTCATCAGTCACTTTGTCGATTAATCCACCTGATTCTTCTTTGGCAGAAATTGCTTGTTGCCAAGAGGCGGGATTACCAATTCGAATTGCGGTAGCGATGGTTTCTGGATTTTCAACCTTTGCACCATCAACAATAGGTGCAGCGCCCGCTGCTTGAAAGCCAAACATTTGTGGTTTTTGTTTTGAATAAGACTTAGTGAAATACTCTTTATATCCAGCCCAATATGCAGTGATGTTTCCTGCATTACCTACTGGCAGCACATGAATATCAGGCGCCTCACCAAGTGCGTCCACTACTTCAAAAGCTGCGGTCTTTTGACCCTCAATTCGGTCCGGGTTAACTGAATTAACGAGTGAAACCGGATAATTCTCAGCAAGCTGTTGCGCCAAAACTAAGCAGTCATCAAAATTGCCTTCGACTTGTAACAACGTTGCACCATGAACGACAGCTTGCGCGAGTTTTCCCATGGCAATTTTTCCGTCCGGGACTAAAACTGCACTCTTCATTCCGGCTTTTATTGCGTAAGCAGATGCGGCCGCTGAGGTATTTCCGGTTGAAGCACAAATTACGGCTTTTGCTCCAGCTTCGGCCGCCTTACTGATGGCCACCGTCATCCCACGATCTTTAAATGATCCAGTTGGATTCATTCCTTCAACTTTTATCCAAACTTGATTATTTAACAATTCACTTAACTTGCAGGCATAAACTAAAGGTGTCCCACCTTCGCCTAATGTCACAATTGGTGTTTTATCAGTTACGGGTAGAAATTCTCTGTACTCTTTTATTACACCTTGCCATTGATGACTCATGAACTTTCGTCGCCCTCAACCCGCATCACACCAGCAACTTTTTTCACCGCGGTTAATTCACGTAAATTATTTATAACAGTTGCCAAAGCGCCTTCTTTAGCTTGATGGGTGCGAATAATTAAGTTTGCGGCTGTGCCGAGTCCGTCTTGGCGAACAGTTTGAATTGACACCGCGTGCTTCGCAAATACACTACTTATTTCGGCCAACACTCCCGGCTGATCTGCCACTTCTAAATTTATGTAATAACTAGTTAGCGCCTCAGAAATCGGTTTAATCGTAAAGTCTGCATAAACGCTCTCGCCAGGGCCGCGCTTTTTTGCAACACGATTACGCCCCACCATTACTAAATCCCCCAACACTGCGCTTGCGGTTGGGGCACCACCAGCACCTCTGCCGTAAAACATAAGTGAACCAGCGGCTTTTGCTTGTACGAAAACTGCGTTATAGGCGTCTCGCACACTTGCTAACGGATGCGAACGTGGCACCATGGCTGGATGCACACGCACTACAACTGAATTTGAATCGATTTTTTCTGCAACGGCAAGTAATTTGATTACAAATCCCATTTGCTTAGCAGCTTGTACGTCAGTTTTTGAAATACTAGTAATTCCTTCACAATAAACATCATCGACCGTTACGCGGGTATGAAAAGCTAATTGCGCCAAAATTGCGGCTTTGCTCGCCGCGTCATGTCCCATTACATCTGCAGTTGGATCAGTTTCGGCATACCCCAATGCTTGAGCAGATTTCAGTGCATCCTCAAAACTCTCGCCTAATTCATCCATTTTGCTAAGAATGTAATTAGTAGTTCCATTAACTATTCCTAAAATTTTTACTACATCATCACCTACCAAAGATTCGCGCAATGGTCTCAACAGCGGTATTGCACCAGCCACACTTGCTTCATAATAAAGATCAACATCTGCCTCGGCTGCTGCTTTATGTAAAGTGGCTCCGTCTTTTGCTAATAGCGCTTTATTTGCACTTATTACACTGCTGCCGTTTTTGATTGCTTGCAAGATGTAACTGCGGGCCGGCTCAATGGTTCCCATTAATTCAATTAGTACGTCTGGTTTTTTTTCTAGTAAGCCGGCAATATCATCAGTTAGAAGATTCTTATCGATTCCAGGTCGATTTTTTTTGAGGTCTTGTACCCCAACGCCAATCAGTTCAAGATCAGCACCGATTCGCATCTTTAAATCAGCAGCTTGAGATTTAATTAACTCAATTACCACAGACCCAACGGTTCCTGCGCCAATAATGGCAACCCGGATCGGCTGAGCGGCACTCATCGTATTTATTCCTTTAGTTAAGGTCAGTGCTGATAATTCTCGCAGAGAGCAATAAACTCTGCTAAGCCGTGTCACAAATTCATTCCGCTAACCCCGCCAAAGTATGGTCTGCATTGATTACGGTCTATCTAGTTTGGGGATCTACTTATCTCGGCATCGCCCTCTTGGTAAAGACTGCTCCCCCATTAATCAGCATGGGTGTGAGATTTATTTTGGCTGGATTAATTTTAGGGTTACTGCTTACTATCTTTAAAGACAAAAAAATCTTAAAAGTGTCAAAATCAGAACTTGCTGCTACCGCTTTGTTGGGTGGATTGTTATTAGGGTTTGGATTAGGAAACCTCACTTTGGCTGAACGTTTTGTTCCAAGCGGAGTCGCCGCGCTGATTGTTGCAGCGCTTCCGATTTGGGTAACACTTTTTCAATACCTAGCCGGTGAATACCCCTCTAAGAAAACTCTGCTCGGGGTGGGCTTAGGAATAGTTGGGGTCGCGGTAATTGTGGGTACTGGCGGTGCGCACCCAGCACCTGGAGCCGACGAATCAAAAGTTCCATTTTGGATGTTTATGATTCTTTTAGGCAATATTGCTTGGGCCTTTGGAACATTTATTACCCCAAGAATTTCTGTTCCGCGCAACTCATTTGTCTTAACTTCATATCAAATGTTTTTTGGTGGCGTTACATTGACAATTGCTGGATTTATTCGCGGAGAGCGCATAGATGCACAAACACTAATGAATATTAGTTCTGTGTCTTTTTGGGCTTGGATCTATTTAATATTTATAGGATCAATTTTAGGATACGGCGCATATATCTGGTTAATTACTCATGTCTCTCTTTCACTTGCCTCAACTTACGCTTATGTAAACCCACTAGTAGCAGTATTACTTGGGGTGATAATTCTTTCTGAGCCATTTAGCTGGTTGATATTTGTTGGTGGAACAATAATAATTTTAGGTGTCGGGTTAGTTTTGCAATCTAATAAAAGAAGTCAAACTAAAATCCCGGGTCAGTAGCAAATAAATCTTTATATGTCTCAGGTCTAATAATTATTTTAGTTTTACCATCTTCAACGCCAATTACCCCAGGTCTAGTTACTAAGTTGTATTGACTTGACATTGCGCGACAGTAAGCCCCGGTGGCCCCTACTAATAACAAATCACCTTCAGTTAAATCACTAGGAAGCCAAACATCCCGCACAACAATATCGCCCGTTTCACAATGCTTTCCTACGATACGACACAACATTGGTTCAGCGTTCGAAGTGCGTGAGGCAAGAATTACTGAATAGTTTGCCTCATAAAGTGCGGTGCGAATATTGTCGCTCATTCCACCATCTACTGAAATGTAATTTCTGATTAGTCCATTTTCTACTTCAACTGGCTTGATGGTTCCTATCGTATAAAGCGTCACAGTAGAGGGTCCGATGATTGCTCGTCCCGGTTCGATTGCTAACTGCGGCATTTCGTCCGCTGAAAAATTATTCTTAACAATCGTAATTAATTCATTACTCATACTTTCAGTACTGATGGGTGAATCATCTGGCAGATACGCTATCCCCATCCCGCCACCTAAATTCAACATCGAAATTTTAAAATTAAACTTTTCTTGCATCAATTTGGTAAACTCAACAATTCGATTAGCTGCTACTTCAAATCCTGCGCTATCAAAAATTTGTGATCCGATGTGCGAATGAAATCCAATCAATTCTAAATTTTTTGAATCAATAACTGCTTTCACAGCATCTTGTGCCTGCCCAGATTGAATTGAAAATCCAAATTTTTGATCCTCATGGGCGGTTGCTATGAATTCGTGGGTGTGCGCTTCAACTCCGGTGGTTAACCGAATTAATACCTTTACCGTTTTATTTGCCTTTTCAGCAATTGATTGCAACCGCTCAATCTCGATGAGTGAATCAATCACAAATAAACCGATCTCGTGCTCAACGCCTAGCTGTAGCTCTTGCTCTGATTTATTGTTTCCGTGCATCAAAATTGAATCAGGTGCCACCCCGGCCTGCAACGCGCAACGTAGTTCACCTTCGGTACAGACATCTATTTTTAATCCAATCTCATAAAGCGTTTTAGCAACAAAAGTAGAGATAAACGCTTTGGATGCGTAATAAATCTGAGTTGGTTTTTCTAGCGGTTGATTGAGATGAGTTGAGAAATTATTTAGAAACTCATTTGCACGATATTTTAAATCAGACACATCCATAATAAATATTGGAGTAGCAAATTCTTTTGCAATTTCACTTACGCTTACGCCACCAATTTCAACAGCACCATTACTGGCTCTAGCACTTGAGATCGGCCAGATAGCTAAATTAATTTCATTCATCGCGCTGACGGTAGGCTTTTGCGGCAAGCCGCTTTGATTGACTACTTCGCCATGTCGTGGCCCCGCCGGATGTGCTCGCATGAGTCAAGGCTAGGCCACAAGCCAGGTTTAAGTTAACCGAAGGTGACTGAGCGCTTTTTCTTTTGATCGAACAGCAATACCCAAACTTGACCTACGTCCATATTGAAAGGTTTTCCGTCAACTGAATAAGTTGTTCCACCCTTTAATTGGTCTCGTACCCATGTCGCTGAATAGCGCTTGCCATTTCTCAAAATGATTGCCTCGCCACTGCCAACCGTGTGTACGCGTGGAGTCGAGCCAGCCACTTGGCGAGTGAACTGTACAACTACTGTCTTTGCGGTTAATGGCGTTCCATTTGCCGCATCACGTTGCGCTTTACCATCAAGTGCGATTCGGTAGCCAGATCCATTCCAAACACCGCTAACGCTTCCGGCGGGCCATCTGACTTTAAAGTTTTTAGTTGCCGTGCCCCCCGCAGGTGTAGCGCGGTCAAATCTAAGTCCAATATCTGAAGCGCCGCCTATTCCACTTTTAGTTCTAACGGCTTGTTCTAGGTTGATCATTAAATTGTGCGGCACCCGTTTTGCTCGCGAGCGAAACATTCCACGAGTTTGTGATGGACCCATCGGTACCCAAGATTTTGCTGAATTAATACGTTTAATTAAAACTCTATTTGCACCACTAAAGATTAATCCTGGTCTTCCGTATTGGCGCAAAATATCTAAATCAGAAAGTCGCGCACTTCGCACTGGGCCTAAGGCTTTTGGATAATCAGAGTTAAACATTGCAGCAATGCGAGTTAGTCCACCTTCAACTTGATATACATAAACAAGGTCAGCGCGGTATAGCCCCGTATGCGGACGAGCAGGACTTACATTGTCGATTTTCACCATAACTACCGGCTTACCCTTTCCGCCTGGTAATCCAGAAAGCGGACTGGCATCTTCTGACGCAGTGGCACTCACGACAAGTGAAGAAACCATAATGAGAGAAATTAATGTTGCGAAATATGCTCTAAATTTTTTCATGAAGTAGAGACTAGACCAAATCAAGAAATATAGAAAACTTGCCACCCTACATTTTCTCAGGCTGCGAAACTCCTAATAATTCAAGTCCGTTCGCCAAAACTTGCTTGGTAGCGCTAGATAAAAGCAATCGAGCGATAACGACTGAATCGGCTGATTCGTCAGCCAGTGGCAGCACGCGGCACGCGTCATAAAAGCGATGATAAACACCGGCCAGCTCTTCAAGATATCGAGCAATTCGATGTGGCTCACGTAAAGTCGCACTTAACTCTAATATCTGCGGAAATTCAGCTAAAGTTTTAATCAGATCTGTTTCTTTTTCATGTGTCAAAACAGCAGGGTTAAATTCAGATAAATTGTGAGAAATATTGCGCTCACCTGCTGTACGTAAAACGGCACAGATTCGTGCGTGGGCATATTGAACATAAAAAACTGGATTGTCATTTGTGTGCGACGTTAATAAATTGATATCTAAAGTTAAAGGCGAATCAACTGGATATCTGCTCAAGGTATATCTCGCCGCATCGACTCCAACTTCTTCTACTAAATCTTCTAAAGTGATGATGTTTCCGGCTCGTTTGCTTAGTTTTACCTCTTGCCCATCTTTTGTCATTTTTACTAATTGACCAATTAGTACTTCGATATTTTTGTCTTGATCGTCACCGGCGCACGCCGCTACCGCTTTTAGTCGGTTTACATACCCGTGGTGATCCGCTCCGAGGAGGTAGATGTTTACATCCATACCGCGTGTTCTTTTGTCAACATAATAAGCAGTATCAGAGGCAAAGTAGGTGTATTCACCGTCGGCTTTAATCAGCACCCGATCTTTGTCGTCATTAAAGTCAGTTGTTCTCAGCCAAGTAGCACCAGCTAATTCGTAGACGTGTCCATGCTTTCTTAATACCGCTAAACCCTTTTCAACTGCACCAGATTCATGCAAGGTTCGCTCTGAATACCAAACATCAAAAATTGTTCTAAATATTGCTAGCACTTGCTGTTGCTGGGCTAATTGTAATTTGTAACCTGCCTCCCGAAACGCCACTAAAGATTCTGCTTGAGCTAAATTTAAAATATCAGGATCACTTTTAACTATTTGTTGCGCTAAATCTGCAATGTAGGCACCGTGATAGCCGTCTGCTGGCGTCGCTTGCGCTAAGGCAGCGGCCCGAATCGACTCACCAAATTTATCCATTTGAAATCCACGATCATTTACATAAAACTCTTTTACTACTTTTGCCCCAGCTGCAGTTAAAACTCTAGAAAGGCAATCCCCTACTGCCGCCCATCGCGTGTGCCCTAAGTGCAATGGGCCTGTCGGATTGGCACTAATAAATTCCACGTTAAACGTTAATCCGCTAAGTGAATTTGATTTTCCGTAATCAATAGTTTTATCTAAAATCTCTTTAATTAATTCGGCTTGAGAGCCTTTAGCTAGAGTAAAATTAATAAATCCAGGCCCAGCAATATCCATACGTTCAATCTCGCTAATTTGCCTCATCTGGTTAATTATTTTTTCAGCAATTTCTCTGGCGGGTAGATTTAATTTTGCGCTTAGCGTCATCGCGACGTTGCTGGAATAATCACCAAAATTCGAATTCTTTGGCCGTTCAATCCTGATTTCAACCATCTCAAAGGCGGGCATATCTCCTGCGGATTGCAATTGAGTAAGCGTAGATTTAATTTTTTCGCTTAGCTGCTCAGGAGTCATAAAGGTAGTTTAGGGTTTAACTTTCATTTTTATTTGTTTGCCATAGGCTGTTGCTTATGTGGAAGATCGCCCTTAACCCCAAATGGATCTTGTTTCATGCGCTGGTCTTGGGGGCAACCTATACCTGTCTGCGGCTTGGATTTTGGCAATGGGAGGTTAGGTGGCAGGGAGTAGCTAGCGATGAAACCCCTACCTTGAGTGTTCAAAATACCTTTTATGCCTTTCAGTGGTGGTTTTTTGCTGGCTTTTTTTTATGGTTTTGGTTTAAGTTTTTTAAAGATGAAAAGAAAGTTCAAGACAAACAAAAATTAGACCAGGCAGCGGACTAATGCAAAAATCACTAAGACGGTATCAAATAATTGCTTATATAGCTGGCTTAGTTTTAATCGCATTCACCATAGAGATCACAATAAAATATACGTTAGGCCCTGAAATTCCGTGGTTCGCACAACTGCATGGTTTTGTTTACATGGTCTATTTAGTTTTGGCTTTTGATGTATCACGAAAGGCTAAATTTAATCTAAAACAAACAGCGGCAATATTGCTAGCCGGAACAATTCCACTACTTTCTTTTTATGCTGAGCGCTGGGTGACTGAACAAATTAAAGTCTGACCACCTACGCTGGTGCTGCTGCCTCCGTAGCTCAGGGGATAGAGCAGTGGCTTCCGGAGCCATGTGCGCAGGTTCGATTCCTGCCGGGGGCGCTTATTTAACCGGAGTAATTTCTAAAATTTTTCCGCTATCTGTAGTTGCAACAACTACTCCATCGCTACTTACTTCTAAATCTCTGATTCGCTCGTTTACCCTAATAAAGTCTTGGGCAATTGGTCGAAATTCATTGTCGATGTAAATACGAACAAGTGATTCTTCGCGCAATGTCCCCATCAAAATTTGACCAGACCAACGTTGCCAATTTGAATTAATCGGCAACTGAATTAACTCAGTAGGTGCAATTGATGGCACCCAATACATCATGGGTTTTTCATATCCTTCATGCGTTGCTGTTTTTCTTGGTACTACATAATCACCTGACGAATAAGCCTCGCCATAGGTAACCAACGGCCAACCATAATCAGCACCAGGTTTAATAAAATTAATTTCATCTCCGCCGCGTGGCCCATGCTCTGAAGCGAGTAGATACCGGTCTTTAAAAAGTAGGATTCCTTGGGCATTTCTGTGACCGCTTGAGATTTTTTCAATTCGATTTTTTGATATCTTAAAAATCGAAGATAAATCACCGCTAATTTTTCGATTGGCAATCTCAGAAAATCCAAAATCCCCTACCGTTAAATAAGCACTCGCTTGATCAATACGCTCTAACCTGCCAGCTGCATGCTGTACTGCGCTAATCGGCACACAGGGCTCAGAGGTAAACCATGTTTCTTGGGTTTTGACAGATTTTGAATTCAAATCAACAGCAACTAAATCAACTTGCAGTTGCACGCAATTTTTATTTTCACCTAAACGTGGATATGAGACTAGCACCAATGGTAAATTTGAATTAGTACTTAAGGGTAATAAATCTGTTATCGCAAATCTTGCATCATTTGGTCGAAGTGATTTTGAAAAAACTGTTCCGAGCGATGTGAGTTTTTTATTACTTTTTTGATATAAAAAAATTGTGTTACCCTCTCTCCCCCCTCCGATTAAGTAATCACCATTTTCTAATATGGCTAATGCTGCTCCTCTAACAGAACTTTCCCCTACAACTCGAGTTTGATTTAAGTTTGTTGAAGTAATTGATAGGTCTAGTTCAATGCTTTTTATTGTGTAATTCTCTTCTTGGGCACTACTCGGTGCTATAAAGAAGCCCAGCGCGGCTAGTAGTGAAATTATCAAAAGTTTGCGCATACTTTCACGCTAAACCATATTTAAGATTTATTCAATTTTTAATGATTTTTTGATTTCGGCAAGATCAGTTAGCGGTGCCTGGCAGAGATGGGCCTGACAAATAAAAACAGTATCTTGATTGTTAATTCGAGCGCGATCAGTTAAGAGTGGACTTTTGCCAGTTTCACCCACACTCATCACTAATCCAGCGCGTGGACTTTGCCAAATTAATTTATGAAGCTCGCTATCAACTTTTGAAACTAAAGCAACTTCAGCGGGTCCATCAAGGTACGCCTCAAGTTGACACAAGCTATGAGCGGCAAATCTCGGCGCTGCCTCAATATTTTTCATACTTTGTGAAATAAGTCGGTGTGCTAATTCACGCCATTCACTTTTTGCAAATAAGGCGCTCATCATCAAAAGCGCCTCTGTGGCTAGTGAAGCAGCAGCAGGGTAGGCATTATCTGTGATATCTCGCGGCCTAGTTACAAAAACTTTACTTGTGATTTGCGCATCGTAAAAATTACCGTTAATCATAAATCGAGCAATCATCTGTTCAGTGAGTGTTTCTGCCGTAGCCAAATAATTATTGGCACCCGTTGCACCATGAACTTTTACGCAGGCAACAATCAAGCTAGCCCAGTCTTCAAGGAGTGCTGGAATTTGGTTTGTCTCACCATCTCGACTGACGCGATAAAGGTTATTTTCTTGAAGGTGAGTTTCTAGTAAAAAATCTAGCGCCTCTTTTGCAAGCTGAGTCCATTTTTGCTCTTGAAAGATCCCGCCTGCATCTATCAAATTGCTTATTAACCAGCTATTCCAAGAAACAATTACTTTGTCATCGCGCGCTGGCTTCTCGCGTAGATTTCGAACTTCACGTAATTTTTGCCTAACAATTTCATACATTTGCGGATTAGTTGGTTCTTTTCTTCTTTGCAAAACTGATAAGCCGTGTTCAAAAGTCCCGGCCTCGGTGACGCCGAATTGATCAATTGCAAATTTTGCTTCAGCTGGATCTAGCAACTTTTCAATTTCTGATTTACTCCAGCAGTAATAGATACCCTCACCACTTTTTGTGTCAGCATCTAGCGCCGCGGCAAATGCGCTTTGTTCAGTAAGCATTTCTTCTTGCAGCCAATTAATAGTTTCATTTACGATTCTTTTAAAATATGGTTTTTTATTTATTCGATACAACCTGGCGTAAACACCTAGTAACAGCGCGTTGTCATAGAGCATTTTTTCAAAATGAGGAATAGTCCAACTCTCATCAACGCTATAGCGGGCAAATCCTCCACCTAATTGGTCATACATGCCACCTCGGCTCATCGAGTAACAAGTAAACTCCACCAGTTGTAAAGTGTCGGCATTTTTAGTTCTAGCAAAGTTTCTCAGTAGAAACTCCAAAGCCATACTGGGCGGAAATTTAGGACTTGACCCAAAGCCATGATTGATTGGATCAAAAGATCTAATCAATTTTGCGAGCGCCTGGTCAGCGGTGTTCTGATCAAAATCTGTTTCTTCAGCGAGCGGCAAATTTAATTCGGCTAAATGCTCTGAAATTTTCTCTGCTGCTTGATTTAATTCATCCCGACGATTTATCCAAGTATCTGTTATTGCCGCTAGCAGTTGTCCAAAAGAAACTTGTCCGCTACGCGGCGTTGGTGGAAAGTAAGTGCCTGCATAAAAAGGCCTTAATGCTGTGTCTAAAAAAACACTCATTGGCCATCCGCCATGGCCGGTCATAGCCACCGTTGCTTGCATATAAATACTGTCAACATCAGGTCGTTCTTCTCGATCAACTTTTATGCATACAAAATTTTGATTCAAGAAATCAGCGACTTTATCGTCTTCGAATGATTCGTGCGCCATCACGTGGCACCAATGGCACGCTGAATATCCAATCGATAAAAATATGGGGCGATCTAATTCTTGTGCTTTTGCAAAGGCAACTTCGTCCCACTCATGCCACCAGACAGGGTTAGTTGCATGCTGTTGCAAATACGGACTAGTAGATTGCGCTAGCCGATTATTCATTCGCTAGTTGTTTTTCAAGTTTTACTAATAACCACACCACAGCAGCACCAATAATAAATAGGCTCAAACTTTGCCAGATAAATTCACCCACCGGCATTAAGTTGCGTTCGTCATCCTGCCAGGGCCAGAGCGCTCTTAATGATCCAAGCATTAGCCCACTAAGTACAACTAAAGTTGGTCGTGATTTTTCTTTTAACAACCAGCGTAATAAAATCACGAATGAACTCAACCCAAACAAGGCGCCAGCGGCAAAGCTGCTTAGGTAATAAATATTTAAATCGTTCACTGCCGAAATTGTTGTGGCGTACAGTCCAAGTGACAGTAGCAAAAATGAGCCAGATACTCCTGGCAAAACCAGCGCACAGATAGCTAATGCCGCTGCAAAGAAAATCACTAAAAAGTTTGGCTCAGAAAGTTCCGCCGGTGGTAATCCAGTTAAAAAAAACGCGAATAATGCGGCGATAAGAGCAAGTGCTAAATCTTTAAACTTCCAAGGTCCTGTTTTTGTTTCGATAACCATTCGAACAGGTATGTATATCCCAGCCGCAACTAATCCAGCAAAGAGTGCTCTGAGTTGAATTGGGTGACTCGCTAATAGCGGTTCGATAAATCTGGCACCCAGCACTAGTGCAATTACCATTCCAACAAGTAATGGAGTTAGCAGTTTCCAATCTAAAGTCTTGATACCCATAACTAATTTTTTTGGTTTGCCAATTTTTAACAACGCGGCTACCGCTTGGGCGGCTTGGTCTATCACGCGCTGGTAAATGCCGGTAACTAGCGCAATCGTGCCTCCAGAAACCCCTGGAATAACTTCAGCGATACCAATTAATGTTCCGCGTAAGAAATTGAACAAATAATTAACCATTACTTTGAAACTATAGTTGAAGAATGTCGATTATTTCGGATAGGTGAGATATTCCATGATCAAAATTTGTGATGTTGGTGTCAGTAATCCCTAAAAGTAACGCAATTGTTTTACACCCTGCACTACTAGCACTGGCTAAGCCAGCGATTGAATCTTCTACCGCAAAGCAATTCTCAGCTGAGATCGCGAGTCTGGCGGCACCAAGACTAAATGGCTCCGGATGCGGTTTTCCGTGAGTGACTTGATCTGCAGTTACTAAGTTTTCTGGGATGGGTAGATTAACTGCAGAAAGCCGCGCTAGCGCCAACTCACGCGTACATGACGTAACGATGGTCCACGGAAAATCTTTTGCTGCTAAATATTCAAAAAGTTCATGCGCACCTGGATTTACAGAAATTCCTTCAGTATCGGTGATCTCTCTTTGAGTTATTACATCGATCCAATGGTTTATTTCAGATTCACTTCGATCCACTAAAAGTTTGCGCAGTGTTTGACCTGCTGGAATTCCATGAAACCCCACCAACTTTTCTAACGGAATACCGGCTTCGCGGGCGGTGCTTACCCAAGCACGTTCGATAGGGGCTGAAGAGTTGACCAAGGTGCCATCGAGATCAAATAGTAAACCTTTGGACATGCCATTGAGACTACTAGTTATGAAAGATTTCATCTCGTTGGCGATATCTGACACACTAGGTCACATGGCAATTGAGTTTGAAAAACTAACCAGTGACACTCTCGCAAGGCTGAGCGATTACTACCCTTGGCCTTCGGGCTTTTGGATTAGAAGTAACTTTGTTCAAACTCTTAATTCAAAAGTTACTGATAGCTCAAAACAACTCTATTTGGCCAGCAATGCCGATAAAGAGATTTTTCGCTACCTTCGCACCACGGCAGACTGCCTGATTGTCGGAACTCGAACTGCGCTAAGTGAGCCTTATCAAAACGTAAAACCTACTGCAAAGTATCTTTCTGGTAAATCAAATTCATCTAGCACTAGCGTAGCAATTGTTTCAAATTCTCTTAATTTACCTATAGATTTTTTATCTAATTTTTCTAATCCACCATTAATTTTTACAAATCAATACGCCTTAGATCAAAAGCCAGATATAAACAAATGGGCAAAAGTAATAATTTTAGGTGAGAAATCGGTTGAATTAGCTAATCTTAAACCTGCCTTACTCGAACTAGATCTAAAGCGCATTCTGTGCGAGGGTGGCGCAGCGTTGCAGACAAGTCTAGTAAATGCTGCTCTACTAGATGAAATAAATCTCACTATCGCTAATCGAATTGGTGCGAGCGTAGAATCTAACTTGTTTTCAGGTGAAATTGATCAAGCTAAACAAGAAGATTTTGAATTTACCCAAGTTTTAGTTGACAATAATAATCTTTTTTTGCGAGCAATAAAAAAGTAGCCTAAACTAGCCAAATGGACCCAATAGCGAATCAAAAGCCAGACGGTAGTGATTACCCCGTTGTTAAATCTAAAGCGCAATGGCAGGCAGAATTAAGTGATTTTGAGTTTCAGGTTTTAAGAGAGGCTGGCACCGAGCCGGCTTGGTCTGGCAAGTTACCCACTGGTGAAGAGTTCATTTACCGTTGTCGAGGTTGCGAAAGCGAATTATTTTCTGCAAAAGAAAAGTTTGAATCAAATTGTGGCTGGCCGTCATTTTTTTCACCACTAGCAAAAGAGCGAATAATCGAGCTAACGGACACCTCATTGGGAGTGATTCGTACAGAAGTTAGGTGTGCCAATTGTGGATCGCACCTTGGTCACGTATTTGCGGGTGAAGGTTTTGCCACTCCAACAGACTTGCGATATTGCATCAACGCAGTTTGCTTGACGGTAAACGGCGCGTCATAACTCCAGTAACTTGCGTAACATATAACCTCTTAGGGTGAGCGAAGCCGAAATCGAAGAATTTTCAAAAATTGTCGAATTAGTTAAAAAAACTCCAATGCGGGCCGAAGTCGCTACTGAAGAAGTCCCGGCACCAATGCGACTAGCGCCGCATGCTTTGGCAATGGTGGCTGAAGTACTTGAAGGTGAAGAAGACCTTTCAAACGGAAGACTGGTTTTACTGTTTGACCCTAAAGGTCAAGACGCCTGGGACGGGACCACTCGCTTAGTAACTTTTGTAAGAGCGCGAGTTGAATCCGATTTGGCTAATGACACTTTATTAACCCAAGTTGGGTGGTCATGGTTGCTTGATTGCCTAAAAAATAGAGATTTAAAACCTATTGCGCTTTCAGGTACCGTGACGCGCACCGCGAGTGAATCTTTTGGCGAGCTAGACCCGCAGCTATTAGATGGAACTATTGAAATACGCGCCTCTTGGACAATTGATCCAGCACTGGCAGATTTACATGTAGCTGCCTGGGGTGACTTACTTTGTCAAGCCGCAGGATTGCAACCGATCTCATCTACCGCAACTCAACTAAAAAAATATCGCTGAAACTTAATAGACATTAGAAAGTCTAAGAATTAGCACCGCTAATTTTGGAGACTTATGAAATCTAGCCCCAATTCTAAAATGCTAGAAAGTGATGTTAAATATTTTGCAATCTTGAGTAAAGGCGCTAGATATAAATCAATTGCATTAGGTGCACTTACTTTTGGTGAAGCCAAATTTAAGCAATTAAATAATTTAACAGAGTTACTAGATTTTTCTCAGAAAAGAAAAGTTGGTGCAGAATTAATTATAGATTTGTCATTTACACCAGAAATAAATGCTAATTTTATAAAACAATTAAGAGATCTTGGTTGGTATAATATTTTATTTATAGCCTCGCACTCAAATGAGATTAAATTAGGTAAAATTTTTGCAGAAAGATCTGAATCTGTGGTCTTCTTACAAGAAAATGTCTATAACTCCCCCCTAGCAAAACAAATGTCAAAAAGAGAAATTGCAATTATGCAATTGCTGGCTGATGGCTTTAAAGTGACCGCTATTGCAAGAAAACTCCACTTTTCAACAAACACCATAAAGCGCAATATTGAAAGTCTGCTTCGTCGCCTGGGTTATGCCCGTAGAGTTAGGCTCTTGGCAGATTTATTTAGACAGGGTGTGCTTAAGTAGCGATAATGACTAAGAATCTAAAGTATTTTAAGCATCCGACCGGCGGAATTCCTAGCATTATTTCTGAAGAGAAAACCCTCAAAGCAGCGGTGGCAAAATTAGCTGACGCCCCTGGCCCTATTGCCATTGACGCAGAACGCGCTTCTGGCTATACCTATACGCAACAAGCCTACTTATTTCAACTAAAAAAATCTCAAACTGAAACTTTTTTGATTGATCCAATTTTGGATATTGACTATCAAGACCTTAAAAATTTGCTAAATGAAAATTCGTGGATTTTACATGCTGCAACACAGGATTTGCCGTGTCTTTATGATTTTAATTTACAGCCAAAAGAAATTTTTGATACTGAACTGGCAGCAAGATTACTTGGATTGCCAAGAGTGGGATTGGGCGGATTACTTGAAGATCGCTTAGAGGTATCAATAGATAAAGCTCATTCTGCCGTCAATTGGGCTACCCGACCCTTAAAAAACGAGTGGCTCAGTTATGCCGCACTCGATGTTGAATTCTTGCACAATTTACAAGAGGATTTAACAATTGAGTTAATCGAACATGGAAAGCATCAGATTGCAATAGAAGAATTTAATAATCTTTTATCTTTTAGGCCTGTTTCACAAAAAATAGATGCTTGGCGGACTACTTCAGGAATGCATAAAATTAAAAATAATCACGAAGCGGCTATCGTAAAGCAGATATGGCAAGTTCGGGATTCGATTGCGCGAGACGCCAACGTAGCACCCCATCGAGTACTACGTGACGAGAAAATAATTCAGCTAGCACTCGAAAAACCTAATACGCGTGAAAAATTTGAATCAATTCTTAAATCAAGAAACATCGATTCTAAGTTTTCTCAAGTAATCTATGAAAATTACCTCACTGCCTTAGCATCTTCCGAATCGCAGTGGCCCATAAAACCAGCAAGTTCAAAAAGTCATCCCCCTACCCGGGTTTGGAAAGAAAAGTACCCTCAAAAGTTTCACACATTTGAACTACTCAAACATGATCTTTCAACAATCGCGGATGCGATGTTAATACCGTTAGAACAACTGATCAGTCCTGAAATCGTCAAAAATTTTGCCTTCAATCACCCGCAATTAGCTGAAGAAGATTTACGTGAGTGGCTGCTAGCGCGCGGGGCACGAAGTTGGCAGGTTGAACTGGTACTTCCTACCTTCTTAAATGCCTAAATTTGGCTCAGGGTAGAGTATCGAATTACATAACAACAATGTTGTGTAATTCAAAAAGAGGAAGATTTGCAAAATAAATCAATATTCACAATTCTTTTTGCCTCTACATTATTACTTTCAGCTTGTACCTCCCAGCCTGCGGCAACTGGCGAAGGCTCGGACGTTGCACTGCCCACCACGCAAACACTCACGGTTTATTCGGGACGAAGCGAATCATTTATTCAACCATTTTTTGATGAGTTCGAATCAAAGACCGGCATCAAAGTCGATGCCCGCTACGGAGATTCAGCAGAACTTGCTGCTCAAATATTAGAAGAGGGAGCCAACTCTCCAGCCGATGTGTTCTTGTCGCAAGATGCTGGTGCCATAGGTGCAATTACGGCAGCGGGACTATTGAATGTTTTAGATCAAACTTATATTTCGCAAGTACCTAGTCAGTTTTCTGATCCGAATGGATCTTGGGTGGGGATCACCGGTCGGGCACGTGTTGTTGCATATGATCCTGAACTAATCCAAGCATCTGATGTACCAACTACGATTGACGATTTATTAAATCCCCAATGGCGCTCCATCATCGGAATTGCCCCAGCTAATTCATCTTTTCAAAGTTTTGTTACAGCCATGAGACAAATGCGCGGTGATGAAAAAACTCTCGAGTGGCTAGATGGGTTAGCAGCAAATCAACCACAAATTTTTGAAAAAAATAGCCAAATCATTGAAGCAATTGATGCAAAAGTGATAGGGCTGGGATTAACAAATCATTACTATGCATATGAAGTTTCAGAATCTTTAGGCAAAGTGTTGGATGTTAAAAATGGATTTTTTCAAGCTGGAGATCCGGGTAACTTGCTAAATGTTAGTGCATTTGGAGTATTAAAAACTAGCAACAAATCTGATTTGGCACTAGAACTTTTAACTTATCTACTAAATAAAGAAACTCAAAGCAAATTTGTTTCAGAAACTTCTGAGTATTCACTTTTACCCGAAGTATCAGCACCAGCTGATATGCCGGCACTTAGTGACCTTGATATACCAAAAGTGGTTTTGGGTGATCTGTCGGATGTTGCGGGTACACAAGATTTGCTAATTAAAGCTGGATTGCTGTAATAAAATTGAAAGCAGCAAAAGAGTTAAACGATAAAAACTATAACACTTTTGCTGCTGCGCCTAAATACTTAATTTTATTAAGTTTTTTGACAGTACTTTTGGTTTTTATCCCACTCATTTACCTACTGATTCGATCCAGTGAGAGTGGATGGGTTGAATTTGTTGAGCTAATAACTCGCCGAAGAAGTGTGCAAACTTTATTGACAAGCTTGTTTTTGGCGCTTTGGGTATCCCTTGGCTCGTTAGGGCTGGGTGTATTAACAGCGCTACTGCTAGGCAAGACCAATGTGTTGCTGCGAAGATTTTTTATAGTTTTAATGCCATTACCCTTGGCAATACCCTCATATGTAATTGCCTACAGTTACTTGTCAATTTACCCATTTTTAAGGGGATTTTGGATTACCGTCTTAATTTTAAGCCTTGCTACCTTTCCTTTTGTTTCAATTCCAAC
>CAZXCT010000014.1:0-22572 GCA_964639395.1 uncultured Bifidobacterium sp. | reverse complement strand
CAGCAAGAATTACTTGCTATCACAATTGATCAAATTCAAAGAAGAAACGTAATCACTGATTTCACCACGCTATATCGGGTGGCTACTGCGGCAACGTCTTCACTGCGAATGGACGCTGGGTTAGCAAATATTGATTCACTCGTCACGCTGGCACAAAGCGTAGGCGGAATAAAATCAAAAGATATAACTTTCACAACCGTTCCTTTTGTCTTATCCGCTGGTGGAAACACTGTTGAATGGACTAGCGAGGCGGATGCACTTTGGCAAACAATCATTGCAAGCTCACTCGGATCAGGTGCGCCAACGCCACCCACCGAAGCGCAAGCAGGTGATGCGCCCACTCCTGCAGAAGAATCCCCCGCACCACCTTCACTCACAGCGGCAGATGTGGTTGTGACCGTACTTAACGGAACGCGCCGCGCTGGATTTGCTGCTGCCACCAGTGAATATTTGAAGGGTCAAGGCTTTCAAATCGCCGAGATTGATAACGCCCCTAACAAGGACACCGGCGAAACCCTCTTGGTTCATCCGCCTGGTCAAGCAGAAAAGGCGCAGTTGGTCGCTAACGCCCTACAAATTTTTAATATTCAAGAGGATCCTGAACTGATAGGCGCTGATGTAGTTGTGGTTTTGGGTAATGATGCGCCAACTCAATTCACACCACCAGAAAACACTCCCGCAGTTGAGCCAGAACCATCACCAACGCCAACTGAAACAACCGGAGCGCCAAAAACCGGATTGTTTTGCCCGGTTATTGAAAGTTAGACCACTAAGAGTCTTCCCCAACGTAACATTCGCAAAAGTGTAATAAATTTAATAGTTTCTAGCGGTGCACTATCGAGTTTTCCTTCATTCCAACCTTGCTTCCAGGCAGTCCAGGCAGATGAGTTTTTGCGCAAACGTAATTTTGAAATTACAAACCAATTAATTAAATATAACTGTCTAAATCCCATCGGCAAATATCTTCTTGCTAGCCAGTAGCGATTTCGCGCATTGTAAAAATAA
Source organism: uncultured Bifidobacterium sp. (assembly GCA_964639395.1). Taxonomy (GTDB): domain Bacteria; phylum Actinomycetota; class Actinomycetes; order S36-B12; family UBA5976; genus ATZT02. Next base: position 21,567 of record CAZXCT010000014.1, on the reverse strand, counting down.
AAATCCTTATGGCGCTCGGCTGGGTCTGCTAAAGGATGCGAAACAACTAAGTCAGCGCGGTAGTCACATTGCCTTCCTAGATTCCAAATCTTCCAAACTAGCGCAACACCCTCATGGCCATAATAGAAATCAGCTGGCCAGCCTTTAACCTTCTCGAAATCTTCTCGCCTGACTAAAGTTGCACCCTCCCATAATGAGAACGCCTTACTAGATCTGTTTTCATTTAAAACCAGAATTCTCGGAATCCACCTGCGAGGGGTGTCAAGACCTGTGGGGTCTTGCGGCTGCGGTTGCACTAAAGATGTTTTTAAATTGTTTTTAAAATAGTTACTCGCTCGCATAAGAAAGTCCTCATCAGGGATAAAGACGTCATCGTCAAGAAAAAGTAAGTAATCCCCGATGACATGTGCGACTCCGGCATTGCGTCCAGCTGGAATTCCTAAATTTTCTGAAAGATAAATAGATTTTGCATCTGTTACATTTGCGGGATTGAAGCCATTGCCGACTACCACCAAATCAACACTCACCCCAGCTTGACCACGGCATGAATTTATAGCCTTTTGTAGTTGCTGCGGGCGATTGCCTTGAGTCAAAATTACGCAACCAAATTCTGCGCCCACTAATTAACCCTTTAATCTATTTGAATTTAATATGGCCAAAGCATGTCCAATCAGAACTACCAAGCCACCAATTGTCAGTACCTGCAGCGTCCAGCGCTCAAATTCTGCTATCCACCAATATTGAACTATCGCTGCAGTTAAAAATATCAGTGAGAGCTCAATTGAATGAAAAGCCCGATGAATCGGGACAAAGCTAAATAATATTTTGATTTTTTGAAGTAAATAATTATTAACTTTAGAAACTTGAGGATCTTCTGATAATTTATCAAGCCCGCTAAGTGCTCTAGTAACATGCACGAGATCATTTAAAAGTTTATTAAAAACAATAATTAATGCCAACACTAATCCCCAAACCAAATCTTCTAGGGTTCCGTTTTGATAAATTCTTAAACCAAAAGCCACCGCAAAAAAACCTTCAGTTGTGTAATGCCCGATCCGATCTACAAAGATCCCTGCTGGGCTATACCTTTGACTGACGCGAGCAACTTCACCATCTGAACAGTCAAGCAGCATTTGTAGTTGCGCCAAAATAACAACCAACACCACCGCCCAAATAAATGGCTGTGTGAGAACCCAACTTGCCACCCAGCCGGTAAGCACCATAAGCCAAGTGATTGCGGTAGGAGCGACATTGAACTTTAAAAACAACGCACTCAAATATGGTGAAATTTTACGCATGTAGCTAGGGCCACTCCAGTGTTCGGCGACTCGTCGATTCATCACACTGGGCGGTTGACCAATTTGTTTTATTTGTGAAATCGAATATTTAGCCATCTAACGCACCCTGATCCTTTAGATGAGAATTCAGTGCTTGAGTAAGAGTGCCATCTACTAGCAATTCACCATTTTTTAGGTAAAGACCTCTCGTGCAAAAACGATTTAGATCCTCTTCTTTATGACTCACTAAAAATAAAGTTTTACCTTTATTTAGTAGGTCTTCCATTCTGTTGTAGCACTTTATTTTAAATTCTGCATCGCCTACCGCTAAGGCTTCGTCCACTAATAAAATCGGCTCGTTCAAGGAAGTCACTATCGAAAAACCAAGCCGCACTCGCATCCCGCTTGAAAAGTGTCTAACCGGAGTATCTAAGAAATCTCCGATACCAGAAAAATCAACAATTTCATCAAATTTTTGGGCAACTTCTTTTTTACTCAATCCATGTAAACCCGCAACTAACCAAATGTTGTCGCGCGCAGTTAAATCAGATTTCAATCCACCTGTTAACTCAATCATTGGTGCGACGCCACCATTCACTTGCACGGTTCCTACATCTGGAATCAAAACTCCCGCAATAATCCTTAAGAGCGTACTTTTCCCTTGCCCGTTTGCTCCAACCAAACCAACTGCTTCGCCTGGTTTAACTTCAAATGAAACATTCTTCAGTGCCCAAAAGGATCCTTTTGGCGTGGTGTTTTTGGTTTGCAAAATCATCTCTCGAATAGAGAATTTTCTTTTTCGATTTCTATTAAATCTAATACCTAAATTTTCAACTTTAATTGCAAAATCCATCACACCTCCTTTAGTACGGTTGCTTCTAGCTTTTTAAAAAAGAATATTCCTATAACAAAGAGGCCTAAAGACCAGACGATAGCCGCGATTAGTGGCACAATAATTTGCTCACCTTGTGGCCAAAAACCAGCTCGGTAAAGCGTAACAATCCCAGTCATAGGATTTAGATAACTTAGATTTTGCCCAGCCTCGGGAATATCTGCTACTGAGTAAATAATTGGAGTGAGGTAAAAACCTAATCGGGTTAAGAGCCGAATTATATTTTTCATATCACGAGCCAAAACAGTTAACGGAGCAAGAATTAATCCGATTCCGACAAGAAGTAAGTATTGCAAAACGAATGCTACGAAAAACCAAATGATTTCCCAGTTAAGGGTCTGTTTGAAAATGACAGTTAGCGCAATCAAGATAGGTAATGCCAACACGAATTCAACCGCTTTTGAACTTACTGACTTAATAACCCAAAGCATTCTCGGTATTGCAATAGAACGCACCAACCGGTTTTCTGTGATTAGTGAACGAGAGGACTCGCCCAAAGAACTAGCCAGCCAAACCCAAGGCAATATTCCGGCTAGCAAGAAAAGTAAATAGGGCTGCTCCCCTACTCCGCGTGCACCCAAGATCACGGTAAAGACCATCCAATAGATCAATGCCATAAATAATGGATCCAACAACGACCAGAGGTAACCCAACCAGGTACCGGCGTAACGAATTTGTAAATCCCGCACCACCAATAATCGGAGCGCTTGAAGATGCTTCAAGATTGACTCCTAAATCAGTTGGTAGGTCTTGAGATTAATGCCTAACGGGGCTTTAGAAAGCCAACGCCCCAACAAAAATGCATGCAGATAAAAACTATAGGTAAATAGAGCACACTTTTGAAGCCTAAATTTTTTACATTGACAATGCTCGCTAGCAGCACCGCGGTCAAGTAGCTAGCAGGTGCTAAAAACCCAAAGCGCAACAAACTGATCGATTGCCAAGCGCCAATAATTGCTAACAGCGTCCCTAGCAACACTCCGATCACTGTCACTGGTGGCGTTAAATATCTCAAAGAAATAGTCCCGCTATGTCTTTGCGATATGTGCCTTCTGCCTTGTCCGTACTGAAAGTATTGTTTTGCCAAACTAAATATGTTTGGCCGCGGGCGATAAGTAACTTTTAAATCAGGATTGAACCAAATCTTTCCACCATTAATTCTGATTCGGTGATTCATCTCCCAGTCTTGGGCTCTAATAAATGATTCGTCAAACCACCCGACTTTTTCAAAAATTTCTCTGCGAAAAACCCCTAAGTAAACTGTTAATGCTTCACCGGCTGCTCCACCTACATGAAACGGGGCGTTACCAACTCCAAATTTGCTAGTCATGGCACGTGCGACTGACTTTTCGAATGAAGTGGTGCCCTGGGCATCCATAATTCCGCCTACATTGTCAGCTTGCGTTTGCTGCAATGTCTCAACTGCCAATTGGATGTAATCGCTTTCAATTAACGCATGCCCATCTAAGCGGACAATTATTGGGTGCTTTGAATTTTTTATTGCAATATTTAGCGCCGCGGGTGTTTTACCTGATGGATTTTCAACCAGCACAATATTTGAATATTGTTGCGACCGGTCTTTGGCAATTAAATTAGTTTTATCTTTACTTGGCCCAAGCGCCAACACAATCTCAATTTCGGCTGGATATCGCTGGTTGAGCACTCTGTCAATTGCGCTAGCTAAATGCCTTTCTTCATTAAGTATGGGCATTATTACGCTTACCGCTGGATAAGTGTGGCTCATGATGGTTCAATCTAATACAAGTTAGTCTTTACTAGGTAATCATGAGCGAACCTATAGCAAATCAACCTAGATCTGGCGCGGCAAGACGAATAAAACTAATCCTGCTGTTGCTATTAGTTTGGCTAGTTACTCTCATGCTCGTATTCAACTTTCGGCTTAACAAGGTAGACGTTGTTCTCGCCAATCCACAGCTAACCAAACCGGTAGGGCAAACCTGGCTTTTAATGGGGAGCGATTCTCGTGCAGATAAAAAAGACCCCGCGCTCGATGGTGTGCCGCTTGGTAAATTCGACGGCGCCCGCGCTGACACCATAATTTTACTTTCTGTCGCAGGATCACTTGGCGGAACTTCACTTACTAGCCTCCCGCGAGATTTATTAGTGGAAATCCCAGCTTACGGTGAGAGAGACGTAAGAAAAAATAAGATCAATGCCACTTACGCATTTGGTGGTCCGCAACTTTCTATTTTAACTGTTGAAAACTTTTCACAAATGCAAATTGAGCATTTTTTAGAGGTGGGATTTGTCGGGCTCGTTAAGCTTGTTGATGCCGTTGGTAAAATAGAAGTTTGCCCTACCCAAGATTTCGCCGATGAAAAATCCGGCCTTTACATAAACGCTGGTTGTCAAATGATTGACGGTAAAACGGCTTTAGCGTATGCCCGCGCCCGCTACACTGACCCGCGCGGCGATTTGGGCCGTGTCGAGAGACAACAAGAGGTTATTAAGGCAATTACAAAAAAATCTTCAAGCATTAGCACACTTCTAAATCCAGTAGCGCAATTTAGAATTGCTTGGCAATTAGGTGACGCATTAACTGTAGATAGTAAAACCAACGCCTGGGATATGTTTTTGTTAGGCGTATCTTCTTTGCGAGGGATTAATTCTGGAACACTTCCTGTTGAGTCAGGTGGAGAGATTAAAGATGTTGGTGCTGTGTTAGTGCCGGTTGAGCCGCTAGCGAGTGAGATATTAACTGCTATTAAAAACGGCGAACTTCCAAAATATAAAGTCTAATTCAATTCTTTATTTTGCTTTTTTACTAAATCTTTTTGCTGCTGAGCATAACTAGCTAACTTTTTAGATAAGGCTTCATCAGAGATAGCTAAAATTCTAATTGCTAACAAGGCAGCATTTTTACTATTAGCAATTCCTACCGTGGCAACAGGTACCCCGGCGGGCATCTGTGCGATTGAGAGCAGCGCATCAAGTCCGGCTAAATGCTTCAAGACAACTGGCACGCCAATCACTGGCAAAGTTGTCATAGCTGCGAGCATTCCTGGCAAGTGTGCCGCGCCACCCGCAGCAGCGATAATTACTTTTACGCCCCTACCTTGGGCATTTTTTGCAAACTCCAACATTTCTTCTGCCGTACGATGCGCACTCTTAACTTGCACTTCATGTGAAATTTCAAATTCTTTTAACAATTCAATAGCATCCGTCAAAGTGCTTGCATCAGAACTACTACCCATCACTATCGAAACTAAAGGATTGTTCATAATCACTCCGTTATCGTTCCTGTGAAATAGTCTGCAGCATGGCGGGCTCTTGCGAGCAGGTCTTGCCAATTGTTACCACTTACGTTTACATGCCCAACTTTACGACCCGGCTTCACCGACTTGCCATATAGATGCACTTTTAATTGTGGGTCTCTCGCTAAGCAGTGCAGATAAGGTTGATAAAGATCTTCAAAATCTCCGCCTAAAATATTTGCCATTACGGTGTATTTGGCAGTTGGAGCTGGACTACCTAGCGGTAAATCTAAGATTGCTCTTAAGTGGTTCTCGAATTGACTCGTAACCGCACCGTCAATGGACCAGTGGCCAGAATTATGTGGCCGCATCGCAAGTTCATTCACAAATATTTCATCTGTTTGAGTTTGAAATAATTCAACGCTAAATACTCCCGTTACATCTAATGTTTGAGCAATTTTCAATCCTAACTGCTGAATCTTTATATTTAGAGACTCAGGCAAATCTGGTGCTGGCGCAATTACTTCATTGCAAATCCCATTTTTTTGTCTTGTTTCAACCGGCTGATAAACCACAACTTGATTACTGGGGCTTCGAACGACTTGTACGGCTAACTCTCTTTTGAAATCCACTTTTTGCTCACAAAGCCAAACTTGATCCGGATCTTTAAAAAATTCGTTTAGTTCTTTGACTTCATTTATCTCCCAAACACCTTTACCGTCGTAACCTCCGGTGGCAGATTTTAAAATCAATTGCTGCTGATGTTTTAAGAAAAAATCTTGTGCCTGTGAAATTGAATTAGTGGCAAGCCAGTCGGGATTAGCTATTTTTGCCGCGGCTAGCGTCTCTCTCATATGAATCTTATTTTGAGCACAGGCTAAGGCGGTTATTGAAGGCCTAACTTTTATTTGTAACTTTTCGATTTGCTCCAAAATCTTTAATGGAACATGCTCGTGATCAAAAGTTACAACTGAAACATCTTCAACCGCAGCAAGTACCGTGGCAAGGTCAGAATAATCACCATAAATATTATCTTGATTCAGTTGTGCTGCAGATTCATCTTTATCATTCGCGAGTAACCGAATCGCAATCCCGAGTCGGCTAGCCGACTCAATCATCATGCGAGCTAATTGTCCAGCACCTATTATTAAAACTTTTGGAAAGTATTGGTGCACTTAACTCACATCTCCAGCAGTTATAGTTTTAATTTCACCCGATTGTGTTTTGACTAGCAAGGCTCCACTTTCTGCAACTTCAATTGCTTCACCCACAATAACTTCCTCTTTAGAAAGCTCAACTTTAACCAATCTACCTAAACTAAAACTGCAGTGGCGATACTCTCGCTTAGTAGCCTGGGTCGGAAACTGACTACTTGCAGCCTCAGATTGCCATGAGCTAAAAAATGCGGCAATTATTTCTGCTATCAGAACTTCTCTGCCATGGTGGATCTCTGAGATAAGTTTTAGGCTAGTTGCGGTTGGCACTGGTAACTCTGATTTTTCTTGCGAGTAATTTATCCCTACGCCAAAGATTACTTTATCTTTATGTATTTGAGAGAGAATCCCACCAAACTTGAGATAATCCGCTTCATGTTCAATCACCAGATCGTTAGGCCATTTGACTTTAACTTCAAATGCCACACTCTCGCTCAAGATTCTTTTTACTACCAATGCCGCCCAAAGATTTAACCAACCTAAATTTGTTACGCCATTTAAATTTAGACAAATTGAAAGCAAGATTGAACTTCGTGGCGGAGCCTGCCAAACCCGACTTAGTCGGCCCCGTCCGTGTGATTGATAGTCGCTAGCCAGCGCAAAATTGGATTTTCCAGAATTAATCAGCTCAATTGCCCATTGATTGGTTGAGTCGACTTGGTCGGCAACCAAAATTTCGCTAACCTCAAGCGAGGCCTTTTTTACTAGTTCCGCGATTAGTTTTTGGTCTAGTGGTGATCTTTCCTCAGAAGGCGAGTTCATGACTGTTACCGTACGACAAAGTAATAGAAAGGTTTGATGTGAGTAAGCCGTACCCGCCCCAAAACAGCACCGAAGCCAAATTGGCGCAACTTCGCGCCTGGCAAACGGAAGCTAATGGAGTCGGCGAACATCAAGCACAAGAAAAGCAGCACGCTAAAGGCAAGCTTTCTGCGCGAGAGCGAATTTATAAATTAGTGGACCCAGGTTCATTCAATGAAATAGATGAATTTGTGAAACACCAAAAAAATAACTTTCAAATGGATAAAACCAGAATTGCCGGCGATGGGGTTATTACTGGATTTGCAACTGTGGATGGGCGGCCAGTTTGCATCTTTTCGCAAGACTTCACAGTCATGGGTGGAAGTCTTGGCGAAGCCATGGGGCAAAAAATTGTGAAAATAATGGATCTAGCAATGAAGACGGGTGTTCCGGTAATTGGAATCAATGACTCAGGTGGAGCTCGAATTCAAGAAGGCGTTGCTTCACTTGCAATGTATGGCGAAATCTTTCGAAGAAATACTCACGCTTCTGGATTAATCCCGCAAATCTCTGTAATTGTTGGACCTTGCGCTGGTGGTGCCGTCTATTCACCAGCATTAACAGACTTTGTAGTGATGGCCGATAAAACTGCACATATGTTCATTACAGGTCCGGATGTAATTAAAGCAATCACCGGTGAAGAAGTCAGCTTTGAAGAACTAGGTGGTGCAAGTGTTCATTCTTCTAAATCTGGAGTGGCTTCATACCTTGCACACGATGAAGCAGATGCCTTTGAGTACGTAAGAATTTTACTTAGTTATCTACCTTCAAATAATGCTGAGCCAGCACCATCGTTTCCGTCAGAAGCAGCATTAGAAATAACTCAACATGATCTTGAGATGGATTCGCTAGTTCCTGATTCACCCAACCAGCCCTATGACATGCATACCTTGGTTGAACATATTTTGGATGATGATGAATTTTTTGAAGTTCATGCAAATTGGGCTCCAAATATCATGATTGGTTTTGGCAGAGTTGAAGGTCATAGTGTTGGAATCGTCGCCAATCAGCCAATGCAACTTGCTGGAACACTAGATATAGAAGCCTCAGAAAAGGCTGCTCGTTTTGTAAGAACCTGCGATGCATTTAACATTCCAATACTTACCTTTGTTGACGTACCTGGATTTTTACCAGGAGTTAATCAAGAATACGGTGGAATAATTCGTCGTGGAGCAAAATTAATTTATGCCTACGCTGAGGCGACAGTTCCATTGATTACTGTAATTACTCGAAAAGCATATGGTGGCGCCTACATTGTTATGGGATCAAAGCATCTTGGGGCAGATGTAAATCTTGCATGGCCTACTGCCCAAGTTGCCGTAATGGGTGCGCAAGGTGCAGTAAATATTCTTTATAGAAAAGACCTTAAATCCGCTGCTAACCCGCAAATGGCCCGTGAAGAAAAAATCATGGAATACGAGACTGCTTTTGACAATCCTTATGTAGCAGCAGAGCGCGGCTGGATTGACTCAGTAATCGCGCCAAGTGAAACTCGCGCACGTATCGTTAAATCATTGCGAATGCTCAGAACAAAACGAGAATCAATTCCTGCTAAAAAACACGGAAATATCCCACTGTGAAAAAAGAAATCGAATTCTCACTCACCAAAGGAAACCCGAGTGATGATGAAATTTTGGCGATTTCTCATGCGCTGGCTGAAATCGTTAATAGAACTTTTGCCCATCAAGAGCTAGTCCGGGTTGGATCACGTTGGGCTGATCCAAGAAATAATTTTAGATTTTCCACTAGCGTTCGCTATCAGGGATGGCAATCACAAGCAAAATGAAGGAATCCTTGCCGGTCGTGCTGGCATCTGCCTCACCAGCGCGAAAAAATCTTTTGATTCAAGCCGGGGTAACCCCAATAGTGATGTCAGCAAACCTAGATGAGAGCGCACTATTTAATTCTTTAAAAGATAAAACACCTCAGCAAATCGTGGCCGCATTAGCCGAGGCAAAAGCGCAGGCAGTTATTGCAACGAACGAACTTCCTTTAAAGGGGCTATTAATTGCCGCGGATTCTATGTGGGAATTTAAAGGTGAATTAGTTGGTAAACCTAAAGACAGAACAGATGCCAAAAAAAGAATTAGCGAGATGAGTGCAAATTCTGGAACCCTCCATACTGGACACTTCGTGATGAATCTGGCCAGTAGGCGATTTTTGGTAGAAGTTGTCTCAACTGTGGTCCACATAGATCAAATCACTGATGGCGAAATAGACGATTACCTAGCTACAGAAGAACCTTTAGCGGTAGCAGGATCTTTCACACTAAATGGCTATGGCGCTGCATATGTTAAATCTGTGCAAGGTGATAGCAACAACGTGATTGGTCTATCTATAAATACTGTCAAAACCCTCACCCACGCGCTTGGGCTCAACTGGAGCGCTACTTGGAATCAAATTAGTTAGTTTTAATCTAGTTTGGCCGTTGAAATCTGGCTAGGATGACTCAAAACTTCTTGGTGAAAGAGTGAATATGACACAGCAGCCTTGGTTGACTAAATACCCTGATGGGGTTAATTCCCAGTTAGCTCCAATTGCGTTTGCCCACCTTCCGGCGTTGCTTCGAGCCGCCAGTTCGACTTATGCAACCACTATTGCGTTTACCCAGTGCATGCCAAACGGAATGAATGGCTCTCTAACCTACAAACAAGTAGATGAGCTTTCTGATGATTTTGCCGTTTACCTGCGTGAGGTTATCGGCCTTAAATTCGGCGAGCGCGTTGCAGTTCAAATGCCTAACTGCTTAAGTTACCCAATTGTTGCTTTTGGCGTATTGAAGGCGGGATGCGTTTTAGTTAATACAAATCCGCTGTATACCGCAAAAGAAATGATTCATCAATTCTCAGATGCGCAAGCCAGTGCCTTGGTAATTATTGACATGTTTGCTGATCGACTACCCGAGGTGCTTAAAAAAACTAATATTGAAAATGTCATTACAGTAAAAATTTCAGAGTTTTTTCCACCGGTAGTGGGTGGGGTAATAAGAATGGTACAGAAGGTCTGGAACCGAGCTTTACCTAAAATTACAATTGCCCATACTCGATTTAACCAAGCTTTGTCTGAAGGTAAGGCGCACGCCAAGCGCAATCAAGTACTGGACTACGTAAATCAAGTGAATGGCGAAACCGTTGCCGCTTTGCAATATACCGGTGGTACTACCGGGGTATCTAAAGGTGCAATGTTGACTCATAAAAACTTAGTTGCAAATACTCTACAAATGATGCAAATGGTCGATAAATACATTCGTCTTGGTAAAGAAACAATATTAACTGCGCTTCCGCTTTATCATATTTTTGCATTCACGGTAAATCTCTTAGGTTTTTATCACGTTGGTGGACGAAATATTGTTATTCCTAATCCAAGACCACCAAGTAACTTGAAACGTGCTTTTGAAAATTATCAAATCACTTGGGTGTCAGGTGTAAACACGCTTTACAACGCATTATTAAAAGAGCGTTGGTTCTTAGATGGTCCGCCAAGAAATCTAAGTGCCTCAGTGGCCGGTGGAATGGCGTTGCACCAATCTGTTGCTACCGACTGGGAACGTGTAACTAACTCACCTTTGGTTGAAGGTTTTGGATTGACGGAATCATCTCCAGTTTTAACATTTAATCCACTCGGTGGAAATGCTAAACCAGGTGCAATTGGTATTCCGCTTCCTTCAACAGATATCAGAATTGTTGATGAGTCAGGCCAACCAGTAGCGATTGGTGAATCTGGTGAGTTAATTGCTAGTGGCCCGCAAATCATGCTTGGTTATTGGAACAACCCAACCGAATCCGCTGCCACGATCAAAGCTGGCTGGCTTTATACCGGGGATATAGCGCAAATGGATCACGACGGTTATTTCAAAATTGTAGATCGCAAAAAAGACGTGATCTTAGTCAGCGGATTTAACGTTTATCCAAATGAAATTGAAGAAGAAATTGCCAAGCTCCCAACTGTGAAAGAAGTTGGAGTCATTGGATTGCCGGATGAGAACACAGGCGAAAGAGTTTGTGCGTACATCGTGGCTGCCTCAGGCTCGCTAACAAGTGCTCAAGTTATTGAGCACTGCGAAAAATCTTTAGCTAGATATAAACTTCCTAAATCGATTGTGATCGTTAATGAACTACCAAAGAGCCCAATCGGAAAGATTCTTCGTCGCGAACTTCGCAGTGAGGCAATTAATAAATTAGCTAACAACAACCAGAAGGGCGCCTAATGAAAATATCCTCAATGTTGCTGCAAGCTCAAGCGCAAGTTTCTGAGCAAGATGTAGTTACCCCATTTGAAGAAGTTCTTTTGGTGGTAATGGTTTTTGTGATTATGTTTGGCTTAGGTGCCGGCTTGACGCCACGTGATTTTCGCCAAGCGCTGCGTAGACCATGGGGATTAATTATCGGATGGGTTACTCAATTCGGAATCATGCCCATATTGGCTTATTTACTTATTATTACCTTTTTGTTTCAACTACCTCGTGAGTACGCGATACCAGTAGCAATTGGTGCCATGATCATGGGAAGCGTTCCTGCCGGAACAACTTCAAATATCTTCACCTACTTTTCTAAAGGCAACTTAGCGCTGAGTGTAATCATGACTACTAACTCAACTTTGTGGGCAATTTTAATGACACCGCTTGCACTATTTTTTTACTTAGGCTTAATTTTGCCAGAGGGTGCAGCAGCGCAGCAAATTCCGCCAAGAAACATAATTGTGACGCTAGTTATTTTGTTGATTCCGGTTGTACTCGGAATGCTATTAAGAAAATTTAGTGCCAATATTGGTGCGGTACTTGAATTACTTGGCGGATTTTTTGGAGTTTTCTTTATCTTATTTTTGCTATCTACCTGGGTACCAAGAAACTGGAACCTTTTAGCTTCAACGCCGTGGCAAACTTATTTAGTAGCTATTGGGCTGGGTTTATTTGGAATAACTATCGCCTACCTACTCACCCGCGGATTTAAACTTCATCCGATGAATGCGCGCACCATCGCGTTAGAAACTGGAATTCAAAACGGACCGCTGGCTATTGCCATCGTGCTACTTAATTTCAGTGGCGATCCTAGAATCGGATTGGTTTTGATAGTGCCCGCGCTTTATTCACTATTCATCGTTTTAGTGTCTACCGCCGTAACTTTTTGGTTCCGCCGGGCAAATCTGGCAGAAGAACAAAAGATTCCTAGTCTGCTCTAGTTTCGGCCTGACTTGAGCAGGTTCGAGTATGCCTGGCTCTATGATTTCGGATGAAATGAAAATTAATCGCGTCTTAATCGCAAATCGTGGCGAAATTGCGGTTCGAATAATCAGAGCGTGCCACGATCTAGGAATATCTGCTATTTCGGTGTATTCAGAAACCGATCGCAACCTGCTACATGTGACGCTAGCTGATGAATCATTTGCCTTAGGTGGAATTACTGCAAAAGATTCATATTTAGACATGGTGAAAATAATTAACGCGGCAAAACAAATGCAGGTGGATGCGATACATCCTGGTTATGGTTTTCTTTCTGAAAATGCAGATTTTGCCGAACAGGTTATTTCTGCTGGCTTAATTTGGATTGGCCCCTCACCTGAGTCGATTAGAGCATTAGGTGACAAAGTTCAAGCGAGACACATTGCCGCGGCAGTAGGCGCACCATTAGCCCCCGGCACGGCAGATCCGGTAAAAGATGCGAATGAAGTTTTGCAGTTCGCGCAAGAGTTTGGAACCCCTATTGCAATTAAGGCAGCCTTTGGTGGCGGTGGGCGTGGACTAAAGGTCGCGAAATCAATTTCAGAGATAGTTTCAAGTTTTGAATCAGCTGTTCGTGAAGCCGAAGCAGCATTCGGAAATGGTGAATGCTTTGTCGAGCGCTATTTAGATAAGCCGCGCCATGTTGAGACTCAATGTTTAGCTGACGTCCACGGAAATGTTGTTGTCATCTCTACCCGCGATTGTTCACTTCAGCGTAGACACCAAAAATTAGTGGAAGAAGCCCCCGCGCCATTTCTTTCACAAGCTCAAGTTGACCAGCTTTATGAGTCATCAAAGGCGATATTAAAAAAAGCTAAGTATCAAGGTGCGGCTACTTGCGAATTTTTAATAGCGCAAGATGGCATGATTTCGTTTCTTGAAGTAAATACTCGCCTGCAAGTTGAGCATCCGGTTAGTGAAGAGGTTACCGGTATTGACTTAGTGAAGTGGCAAATAAAAATTGCGCAAGGTGAAGCAATAGATTTTTCTGACCCGATAGTTCGTGGCCACAGTATTGAGTTTCGGATAAACGGTGAAGACCCTGGTAAGAACTTTTTACCTACGCCTGGTCAACTAAATGTCTTCAAACTTCCGGCGGGCCCAGGGGTAAGAGTCGACACCGGCTTTAGAGAAAATGATGAAATTGGTCAGAATTTTGATTCACTTTTAGCAAAGTTAATTGTTACCGGGTCAACTCGTCAAGAAGCAATTAGTAGAGCTAAACGCGCATTAGCTGAATTTGAAGTTGAAGGAATTGCCACAGTTGTCCCTTTTCACAAAGTAGTTTTAGAAGATGAAGCATTTGCGCCAAAAGATCCAAACGAAAAATTCAAAGTTTATACTTCATGGATAGAGACTGAATTTAATAATCAAATTGCGCCTTATGATGAATTTAATCCTCAGCAAAATCCAACAAACCGAAGTACCGTTGTGGTAGAGGTAAATAACAAGCGCTTTGAAGTTAATCTTCCAGAAGAATTATCTATAGTCAGACCAAAAGCTAAGCCGGCTCCAAGAAGTAAACCTCATAAATTTAGTGCACAAGTGATTGATTCAAATTCAATTTCAAGTCCGATGCAAGGAACAGTTGTGAAAATTGAGGTTACGGTGGGCCAGCCAGTAAAGACCGGGGATGTTGTTTTAGTGCTGGAGGCGATGAAGATGGAGCAACCGATCCTGGCTCATAAGTCAGGGGCAATTTCTCGAATTATGGTTTCGGCGGGCGAGGTAGTCGCTAGTGGCGCGAACCTGGTTGAAATATCAGATTGAGTTGTGCCTAACTTCACAATTGATTGACTCACTATTCATTTGGCAAAGTATCTATTAATACGGATAAACTCCCCCTATGACTTTAGATTCCCTTTCGCGTGGCACTAACGCCCCCGGTAGAGCAAAAATTAATTTTAGAACACTTAGAACTGATCGCTGGTGGATTCAACCAGCTGTAACAGTCTTCTTTTTGCTTTCATTCGTAGTTTATGCAACATGGCGAGCATTTGAAGGTGCCTATTACTACGCAAAGCCATTACTTTCACCCTTTTATTCACCATGCTTAGCAACCAGTTGCACCCCTGGTGCATCTGACTTTGGTCAACCATTCGGTACCTGGTGGGTACTTTCACCTGCGCTAATTATTTTGATCTTTCCACTTGGTTTTAGAATGACATGTTATTACTACCGCAAGACTTACTATCGGGCATTTTGGTTATCGCCCCCGGCATGTGCTGTGGCAGAGCCGCATAAATCTTATTCTGGAGAAACTCGCGCACCATTAATTTTGCAAAACTCACATCGATACTTTTTTTATGCAGCACTAGTAATAAATGTCGTGCTCACCTTTGACGCTGTCATTGCCTTTCGTGATAATCAAGGCGAATGGGGGCATATGAGTGTTGGTACTTTAATTCTCATAAATAACGCCTTCTGGCTTTGGATGTACACACTTTCTTGTCATTCCTGTCGCCACGTGTTAGGTGGAAAGTTAAAGCACTTCAGTAAGCATCCCATTCGCTACCGGGCCTGGAATTGGGTTTCGAAAATTAATAAACACCACCCTAAGTACGCTTGGATTTCTTTGTTCGGCGTTTGGGGAGCAGATCTTTACATACGTCTTGTCGCAACCGGAACAATAACTAACTTCTACTTCTTTTAAGAGAGGATCCAACTAAATGGTTGAAATCGAGCGCCACCAGTACGACGTACTAATTATTGGTGCCGGCGGTGCTGGTTTAAGGGCGGCGGTTGAGGCGCGCGCTAAAGGCCTAAAAACTGCAATCATTTGTAAATCACTCTTTGGTAAAGCGCACACTGTTATGGCTGAAGGCGGTATTGCCGCCGCAATGGGAAACGTCAACGACAATGACAATTGGCAAGTCCACTTTAGAGACACCATGCGCGGTGGAAAGTTCTTAAATCACTGGCGGATGGCGGAATTACACGCAAAAGAATCCCCTGATCGGGTTTGGGAGCTAGAAACTTGGGGTGCATTATTTGATCGCACCAAAGAAGGAAAGATCAGCCAACGCAACTTTGGTGGGCATGAATACCCTCGCTTAGCCCACGTAGGTGACCGAACTGGGCTGGAATTAATCAGAACACTTCAACAGCGAATCGTTGCCCTGCAGCAAGAAGACTATGAAGCAACTGGTGATTACGATTCGAGAATAAAAGTTTTTGCTGAATTGACAATTACAGAAATAATTGTTGAAAACGAAAAAGTAACCGGGGCGCTCGGGTATTACCGTGAAAGTGGCAGATTTATTTTGTTTCAAGCGCCTGCTGTCGTGCTTGCAACCGGAGGGATTGGTAAATCCTTCAAGGTAACTTCTAATTCATGGGAGGGTACTGGTGATGGTCACGCCTTAGCCTTAAAAGCCGGCAGCAAACTTATGCATATGGAATTCGTACAATTTCATCCAACTGGAATGGTATGGCCGCCGAGTGTAAAAGGAATTTTAGTTACAGAATCTGTCCGCGGGGATGGTGGCGTTTTAAAGAATTCTGAAGGCAAAAGATTTATGTTTGACTACATCCCTGCTGTCTTCAAAGACAAATACGCTAAGTCAGAAGAAGAAGCAGATCGTTGGTATGAAGATCCTGATAACAATCTTCGTCCGCCGGAATTACTCCCCCGCGATGAAGTAGCGCGGGCAATCAATGCCGAAGTGAAAGCTGGTCGCGGCTCACCACACGGTGGGGTCTTCTTAGATGTTTCAACTCGACTTAAGCCGGAAGTCATTAAAAATCGACTTCCCTCTATGTGGCACCAATTTAAAGAATTAGCAGACGTAGACATAACTCAACAACCAATGGAAGTTGGCCCAACTTGTCATTATGTGATGGGTGGAATTCAAGTAGAGCCTGATACTGGTGCAGCGGTTGGCGTTTTAGGCCTATACGCCGCCGGAGAAGTAGCTGGCGGTATGCACGGTTCAAATCGACTAGGCGGAAACTCGCTCTCGGATTTATTAGTCTTCGGCCGCAGGGCCGGCCTCGGCGCGGCTGAGTATGTCATTTCTCTGCCTAGCAAGCCCACCGTGAGTGAAGCGTCAATTGAAAAAGCTATCGCGAACGCTACGGCACCATTTAATAATGAAGGTAGTGAAAATCCCTACACCGTTCACCAAGAATTACAGCAAGTCATGAACGATTTAGTTGGCATTATTCGAGATGGTAAAGAAATGCGCGAAGCCTTAGAAAAGTTAGATTTACTAAAAGCGCGAGCTGCCAAAGTCACAGTGGAAGGTAACCGACAGTTTAATCCCGGATGGCATCTCTCACTTGACCTACAAAATATGTTGTTAGTGAGTGAATCAATTGCTAAAAGCGCACTAGAGCGTGAAGAGTCGCGTGGCGGGCATACCAGAAATGACTTTCCGGTGATGGATCCAAAATGGAGACAGATTCATATCACTTGTAGTTGGGATGGAACACACGTTAAAACTGAACAACAAAGTCTTCCCCCAATGCCGAGTGAGTTAATTAATCTTTTTGATAAAACTGAATTAGCAAAGTACATAACTGAATCAGAATTAGCAACCATCACTCAAGGGAGCAAATAATGGGTTACCTAGCAAAATTTAGAGTGTGGCGCGGGGATAAAGACGCCGGCGAATTGACGAACTATGAGGTTGAGGTCAATGAAGGTGAAGTTGTTTTGGATGTAATACATCGTTTACAGGCAACCACTGCAGGTGATTTGGCCGTACGTTGGAACTGCAAAGCAGGTAAATGTGGCTCGTGCAGCGCTGAAATAAATGGTAAACCACGCCTACTGTGCATGACTCGTATGAACACATTTACCGAGGGTGAAACAGTAACAGTAACTCCGCTGCGGGCATTTCCGATTATTAAAGATTTGGTAACAGATGTTTCTTACAACTATAAAAAAGCCCGAGAGATTCCATCTTTTCAAGGCCCAGCTCACTTAAAACCTGGTGAATACCGGATGGAGCAGGTAGATGTAAACCGTAGTCAAGAGTTTAGAAAGTGTATTGAGTGCTTTTTGTGTCAGGACACCTGTCACGTGATTCGTGATCACGAAGAAAACAAAGAGTCTTTTGCCGGGCCAAGATTTTTCATTCGCTTAGCAGAATTAGATATGCATCCGCTTGATCAACTTGATCGCAAGCGTGAAGCGCAGCAAGAGCATGGGTTAGGAATGTGCAATATTACAAAATGCTGCACGGAAGTATGTCCCGAGCACATAAAAATTACTGATAATGCAATCATTCCGATGAAAGAGCGCGTTGTAGATACTAAATATGATCCACTAATTTGGTTGGGTAAGACAATTACCAGACGTAAAAGTAACGCTTAACTTACAAATCCAACTTTTTCATATACTTTTTGCAAAGTTTCGTTGGCAACTTTTTTAGCTTTTTCAGCGCCTTGGTGCATCAAATTCTTTAATTCAGCGCGGTCGGCTAATAGCTGTTCCGTCTTTAATTTAAAGGGTCTGGCTACCTGCTCAATTGTTACCGTTGCGGCTCTTTGCTTAAGGTCGCCATAACCTTTGTTAGAAAATTCTTGTACTAATTCATCAATTGTTTGACCCGTGATCTGACTGATTATTGATAAAAGATTTGACACACCGGGCTTGTCAATTGGATCAAACTTAATCTCGCGGCCACTATCGGTGACAGCTGATTTGAATTTTTTTAAAATAACATCTTCATCATCTAACAGAAAAACACATCCTGTGGGTAAAGATTTACTCATTTTTGCAGTGGGGTCTTGCAGGTCTAATACTTTTGCAGATTCTTTTACAATATAGGGGGTAGGTACCACAAAAGTTTCACCAAACGAATTATTAAATCTCATTGCTAAATCTCGGGTCAACTCTAAATGCTGTCTTTGATCCTCCCCTACCGGTACTTGATCTGCTTGATACAACAAAATATCTGCAGCTTGCAAAATTGGATAGGTAAATAATCCAACCGTTGTTCTATCCATTCCACCTTTATGGGATTTATCTTTAAATTGCGTCATACGACTTGCTTCACCAAAGCCTGTTTGGCAACCTAAAATCCAAGCTAATTGCGCATGGGCCGGCACCTGACTTTGTACGAATACCGTGCTTTTATTTGGATCGATTCCGGCTGCTAGCACTTGCGCAAATGCCAACATGGTTCTTTCATTGAGCACTTTTGGATCGTGTTCGACTGTTATTGCATGCAAGTCAACAATTGAGTAATACGCATCATGCGTTTGTTGCAAGTGCTCCCATTGCTTTAGGGCGCCGAGGTAATTACCTATTTGAAATGAATCGGCAGTCGGCTGTATCCCGCTTAGTACTCGGCTTTTTTTTGTCATTACTTCACTTCTAGGTTATTGGTTGGTTCAATTCTGGATACACGAAGTTTAGCAATTCTTCTTACGTCTATTGCTAATACTTCAAATCGACATTCTTCTGCAATTACTTCTGCGCCAACAAAAGGTAGTCTTCCTAGTTTTGCCACAACAAAACCCGCCACTGTGTCATATGGGCCCTCGGGGATGACGATGTGAGTACGCTCCGCAAAATCTTCTAGGTTTTCTAAGCCATCTATTTCAACTGACCCATGAAAATCAAGTTCGCGCACTGGCTGCATATCGGTAGCTGTTTCATCTCTGATATCGCCAATAAGTTCTTCAACCAAATCCTCTAACGTGATGATTCCGTCAGTACCACCAAATTCATCAACTACAATTGCCATATTTTGCTTGGCTTTTCTTAATTGCGCTAGTGCATTCATAATTGTTACTGAGCCTGGAATTTTTTGAATTGGATTTGTTATTGTTCTAACTTGTGCCTGAGAATTTTTCATTTCAGAAATCATTAACTGTTTGACACTAAAAAATCCAATAACATCGTCAATCGAATTCTCTACGACTGGATAGAGGGTATGGGGCACTTTTTCAATTTGTTTAATTGCATCTGCAATTGCGATATCGGCCGAAACAAACTCAACTTCAGTACGCGGTGTCATAATTTCTTTAATTTCTTTGTCTACTGCTGAAAAGACATCGTCAATAACTGCTCGTTCATTTTCACTTAAATCTTCGTGTGCCGCAACCAAATCACGAAGTTCATCCCCAGAAATAGCTTCGCGTGCAGTATTAGGATCCACCCTTAATATTCTGAGCGCTAAATTTGTAGATTTGCTTAAAAGCCAAATGAAAGGGCGCGTGATTCTTGCAATTGCCTCAAGTGGCCCCGCTAACCAAATGGCCCATTTTTCTGCGGCCTGCAATGCCAAGCGCTTTGGCACCAACTCTCCAAATACTAAAGACAAATATGCGATAAAAATAGTTATCAAAATAAATGCAGTTACCTCTGCTACGGCTTCACTGAGAAAACGAGCTAAGTACGGTGCAAAATTTGGTGAAATTCTTGATGCGCCAAGACCTGCAGAAATAAAGCCTGCCAAGGTTACGCCAACTTGTACTGCGGCTAAAAATCTATTGGGGTCCTTATGAACTTGCGCTAACCACTTACCTCTTCTGCCCTTTGTTTCAACTAACTTTTTTACTTGAGATTCTCTAAGTGAAACTAACGCGATCTCAGTGCCGGCAAATATTCCACCGATAAATAAGAAAAAAAGCACCAACAACAAATCGCTAAGCACAGGGTCCATAGACAGAGATTACTGTATTTACGTTTAAGCCATCGCTGCATCAAGGTTTCCCTTGATTGCAGCCAAAAACTCACTCGTAGTAAGCCATGGTTGATCGTTACTGATGAGTCTTGCCAGGTCTTTGGTCATCTGTCCTTGCTCGACCGTTGCGATACAAACCGCCTCAAGAGTTTGGGCAAATTCGGTAACTTTTGGTGTTTGATCTAACTTTCCACGATGCGCTAGCCCTTGGGTCCAAGCAAAAATTGAAGCTATCGGATTGGTAGAAGTTGGTTCACCTTTTTGGTGGCGACGATAATGTCTAGTTACAGTTCCGTGCGCGGCTTCTGCTTCTACGGTACGACCATCTGGAGTCATTAAAACACTAGTCATTAACCCAAGTGAGCCAAATCCTTGTGCCACCGTATCGCTTTGCACATCTCCGTCATAATTTTTACAAGCCCATACATATCCACCTTCCCATTTCAAGGCGGATGCAACCATGTCATCAATAAGTCGGTGCTCGTACGTTAATCCAGCCGCAGCAAAATCTTTTTTGAATTCAGTCTCAAAAATCTCGGCAAAAATATCTTTAAAGCGACCATCATACGCTTTTAAAATTGTGTTCTTAGTTGATAAATACACC
Organism: uncultured Bifidobacterium sp.; assembly: GCA_964639395.1. Classification (GTDB taxonomy): domain Bacteria; phylum Actinomycetota; class Actinomycetes; order S36-B12; family UBA5976; genus ATZT02. The sequence continues at coordinate 706 of CAZXCT010000014.1, read as the reverse complement.
GGATAGTTTCGGTTTAATCCATAACGCAGAGACGCTCTTGCAAAATCACGAATACTATCGTCAAAGTTATACATACCCATTGCAACTCCGCCGTTTTCAAATTTAGCGACCTGCATTTGCATTGGCTCCGAACCATCATCTGGCGTGTAAGTAATCGTTACTGTCCCAGGGCCTTTAACAACAAAGTCAGTTGCCTTGTACTGATCACCATGGGCATGGCGGCCAATCACGATCGGCTTTGTCCAACTAGGTACTAATCGTGGAATATTTTGAATAATGATCGGCTCTCTAAAAATAACGCCACCTAAAATATTTCGAATTGTGCCGTTTGGTGACTTCCACATTTTCTTTAAACCAAATTCTTCAACTCGCGCCTCATCTGGTGTAATGGTGGCGCACTTAACCCCTACTCCATGTTTCTTAATTGCATTAGCAGCATCGATTGTTACCTGATCATCAGTTTTATCGCGATACTCAATACCTAAATCGTAGTATTCAAGCTCTACATCTAAAAACGGTAAAATTAACTCATCTTTTATAAAGTGCCAAATAATCCGAGTCATTTCATCGCCATCTAATTCAACGACTGGATTTATTACCTTAATCTTGCTCATCGTTACCTTTTCCTATTTATCTTTGACGTCGGCTTGTTTGGCACGCACTGCTTCTGCTGCTTGTAGCAGTGCCGATTTTTCTTTTTCGGTTA
>CAZXCT010000013.1:0-23194 GCA_964639395.1 uncultured Bifidobacterium sp. | reverse complement strand
CAGACTGCAAATATAACAAAAACTAGCTTCGACCCAAATGACCCAGAAAAAACTGCTGATTTGCTCATTGGCTTATCAAAAATTGTAAAAGCTACATTACGAGACACGGCAAATCCAACAATGCTTTCGGCTGGATACAAAGCGAATGTGATACCTAGTGAAGCAAGCGCGGTAATAGACGGGCGCTTTCTGCCTGGTAATCAAGAGAGTTTTGTAGAGACAATCAAATCCTTAGCGGGTGAAGATATAGATGTAACTTTTCAAAATCTTGACGTTGCGCTCGCCGCGCCTTTTTCAGGCTCACTAATTGAACACATGGTGGACGCAATCAAAGTAGAAGATCCTGGCGCAAAGGTTGTGCCCTACATGCTTTCTGGCGGTACAGATGCAAAAGCACTATCAAAATTGGGTGTAATTGGTTATGGATTTATGCCGCTGCTACTACCACGTGAATTAGATTTCGCTGCATTGTTTCATGGTAAGAATGAAAGAATCCCCGTTGATTCATTGAGATTCGGATTAAGAACTTTTTGCAGATTTTTAGCTAAATTATAAAGTTTGGTCTGACTATTTTTATTATTCTTCGTTTTATCCAAACTCGTTTTCTACCATCAGGGTAAATTCTTGTTCGGTATAGTTCCCAATTTCCATATTCGGCTAGTTCATTAAGTGCCGTTGTAGCATCCTCCAGCTTTGATCGCTTAGCAAAACTAATCTCGCGAATCTCCCAATGACTCTTTGTGCTAGCCAAAATTAGCTACCTCAGTAAGTACCTCTAAAACCTGACTTGGAAGTGTGACTTTTAAACTCTGTAAAGATTGGCTTAATTGAGAGGTATTTTTACAATTAATTACTACAGATGTCAAATTTTTTTGAGCAAGCAGCCAAGCAAGTGAGAGTTCAGTGACACTTATCCCTAGCCCCTCAGCTGCAGTTGCGGCGGCTTCAATTTTTGCGTGATTACTCGACGTTAATAATTTTTCAATTTGAATATCTCCGCGGCTGAGTAACGAATCTGATGGGGTATTAAATCTGTATTTGCCGCTTAATAGACCTAGTCCTAATGCTCGCTCGGCAACAATTGATATACCAAAATCAATTGCCGCCTGGTGTTCTTCTTCTGTCAAATCTCGTTGCAGCAGCGACCACGCTATTTTTAACCCAGCGGGAGTAATTCCAGCGTTAATTAGCGCATGGTTTAAGTGCACTACCTTCCAAAAACTACTACTACGGATCCCGAAATAATTAACTTTGCCGGTATTTATCAATCTTGAAACTGCCGCGACTATTTCGTCATTGGCTATTGTTGCGCAATCAGTATCAAACCATACCAAATCGAAATGATCGATCCCCAAATCATTTATTGTCGCAGTTATTGAAGATATGAAGTTAGCCGAATTAGTAAACTTTTCTGCATCACAATGAATCTGAAAGGACGATCTTTCAGTTAACTCGGCAAGCAATTCCCCAGCAATCGCAACAGCTTTAGGGGAGTTAGCGGTGGATATATTTAAAGCAGCTCCACCGGCTTGTAGATAGGTACGAAACTGACTACGCGCTTCTGGTAAATCAGTAAACTCGCCCCAATTGGCTGTGCCCAAAATCATTGGGGGTAGTGGGTAATTTATTCTTTTTAAGATTCGCCCTTGCATGCTATGAGGCTATAAGAAAAACCTAGGTCTAGGCTTCAATCTAGAACGTGTTTCACTTAATTGAGGGAACTTTGGATTATTGGTTTGCAGTGTTTTTAGGCGTAGTACAGGGCGCCACTGAGTTTCTACCTATTTCATCTAGCGCTCATTTAAGGTTTGTCCCCGAACTTTTCGGTCAAAGCGATCCGGGTGCATCTTTTACTGCGGTGATTCAACTCGGTACCGTCTTAGCCGTACTAATTTATTTTTACCAGGATCTAATTCGAATTTTTAAAGCTGGAGTATTGGCCATCAGGGGCAAGCAGTCTTGGAGCGATAAAGATTCAAGACTATTTTTAGGTATAGCTATCGGAACCATTCCTATCGTGGTTATGGGATTACTCTTGCAAGATGTAATCAGAAATGCCTTTAGAAATCTTTACTTAGTTGCAATTTTGTTGGTGGTAGTTGGGCTAATTATTTGGTTGATAGACAAATACGCAACGCAAAGCAAAACCGCCAGCGAGTTAAATTATCGACAAATGTTTTTGATTGGAGTAGCACAAAGTTTTGCTTTAATCCCTGGAGTGAGTCGTTCGGGGGCAACTATCGCTGCCGCACGTATTTTTAAATTGGAAAGAAAGGATGCGGCTAGATTTTCATTTTTACTTTCGGTGCCTGCGGTAGTAGCGAGTGGGCTTTATGAATCAATCAATATCTCATCTGACAATTCAGCCGGATGGGCAGCAACGATTATTGCCACGCTTGTCTCTTTTGTCGTGGGATATGCCTCTATTGCCTGGTTATTAAAATGGCTAAGTAGTAATTCACTTGGAATTTTTGCCTTATATCGGACAATTATCGGAATCGGCTTATTAATTTTATTAACTGCAGGAATCTTGAATCCGTTTTAGGATGAATAAATGTCTGAAATTTATTTAATTCGCCATGGGCGTTCTACCGCTAACACCTCCGGTATTTTGGCAGGAAGATTATCAAACATCGATTTAGACGAAATAGGAACCAAGCAAGCAGCTGCGCTAGCCCGCCATTTCGCAAGTGTTGAGATTACAAATTTTTATAGTAGCCCGCTACAAAGATGCACCCAAACTGCAAATGCAATAATAAAAAAGCAGCAAAAAATAACAGCACTAGAGATCGCAGAAGATTTTGTTGAATGCGACTACGGCACTTGGTCAGGAAAGAAAATTTCTAAACTTACAAAGTTACCGCTCTGGAAGGTTATCCAACAAACACCCAGTACTGCGGTGTTTCCAGAAGGTGAGTCAATGGTGCAAATGGCGAATCGTGCGAGTTCAGGCCTAATGAATTTGCTTAATCTTCAAAAGAAGAAGACGGCTAAAATCGCGATCGTGTCACATGCCGATGTTATAAAAGCGGTTTTGGCATTTGCGATGGGTTTAAATCTAGATAACTTTCAAAAATTAATTATCGACCCGGCTGCTATCTCAAAAATTACTTGGGCAAAGAATTCTTTTTTTATCAATTATGTAAATCAAAAGTCACACCTCGTGAACATAAATTCAAAAACTAAAGCCCCCAGCGGGGCCGTGCTTGGCGGGGGAGCGGGCTAATGGCTAGACAGGTATTTTTGTATGAAAATCCCGAGCGCTTCATCTCTGGCACTGTCGGCACGCCGGGTGAGCGAACATTTTATTTGCAAGTAAAAAAAGCTAATCAAGTTACCTCAGTAGCTTTAGAAAAGACACAAGTCGCATTGCTCTGTGAGCGCATGGACGCATTAATTGATCAACTAATGGATAAAAATGATTCATCAGAAATGTTCATCCCAGAAAACTTTGATCAAAACACGATTGATTTATTACCTTTAGAATCTCCAGTCAACGAAGAGTTTAGAGTTGGCACGATAACTATTGGTTATAACGCAACAAAAGAGTTGATCACCATCGAAGCCCATGAAGATTCACAAGGCTCAGATGTGCCGGATCTAGAATCCAATCAAACAAGTGGGCCCGACTTACTTCGGATAAGAATCTCGCTGCAATTTGCTAGAAACTTTTGCGAGCGGGGAAGACGATTGGTGGCAGCGGGACGTCCACCTTGTCCTTTTTGCCAATTACCATTAGATCCAAAGGGACACATTTGCCCACGCGCTAACGGCTATCTACGACGCAAATGAATCAGCCTGCTGAAGAATTATTGAAATATACGTTTACTGCGGTTGGGCAAATTACCACTGCGTCGAATGTGGCACTTTTGATGCAAGCAAGTGAATCAGAAGCACCACTGAAGGCGATTTTTAAACCAACCAGCGGCACTAAATACTTATGGGATTTTCCAAAAAATGACTTAGTGCAAAGAGAGTACCTAACTTACTTACTCAGCGAAAAGAGTAATTTAAAATTAGTTCCAACCACGGTAGTGAGAGAAATCGATCCTTATGGATATGGAATGTTGCAAGTATGGATAGATGATGCGCAAGTCGAATTAGTAAAACTTTTTGACGCAGATCAACTTGACCCTGGTTTCACTTCAGTGCTCAGTGCCAACGATCAAAATGGACACAGCGTGAGTTTAGGTGTCAAGGACACAACTTGGATTGAAAATCTTACAATTTTTGATGCGGTGATTAATAACTCAGATCGCAAAGGAAGTCACATCATCACCGATCTGACCGGTGAAAATTGGGCCATTGATCATGGAGTTTGCTGGCATCACGACTATAAATTGCGAACAGTAAATTGGCACAAAGCAGGAACTCCACTCACCGACAATGCGCGTGCAACGCTAGAAATAATCGAGAAAGCTTTGATTGATTTAAAGCCGATCTTCGAGAAAGAATTAAGTCCTTTAGAGTTCGCGGCGGCGTATTCGCGCATTGAACAGTTAAAAGCCAATGATGAGTTTCCTTTGCCTGCGACTGACTGGCCAGCGATCCCTTGGCCAGTTTTTTGAAGTCTAATTACTATCAAAGTAGTATTTACTAATGATTCAGTGGAGTAATAGCCGCGTTAGCCGAATCAATTGGTTTGAAAACCAATCGCTAGATTCAATAAAGATATTTGAATCAGCGGCAAACAAAGTTGTAGACCAAAAAATACCTGTCGGGGATATACCTATATATGTTTGCGGTATTACCCCTTACGATTCGGCTCACTTGGGTCACGCCTTCACTTATAGCGTTTTTGACGTGCTGGTTAGGTTTATCAAACAATCTGGCCATGCGGTTTCTTATGTTCAAAATATTACAGACGTTGACGATCCACTTTTTGAGAGAGCCCGGCGCGATAATATTTCATGGCGTGAGATTGCGGATAAACAAGTTAAAAAATTTGTAAGTGATATGCAACTAATAAATGTTGATTCGCCCGATCATTTTGTCGCGGTTAGTCAAGAAATACCGGCAATTTTAAAAGATATTGAGAAATTGCATAAGGCCGGATTGGCATATCAAGTGGATCATGATTGGTATTTTGAAAATCAAGATAACTCTAACTTTTTAACACCTAATTTGAGTAAAAGTGAATTAATTAAAATTTTTGAAGAGCGAGGCGGGGATCCAAGTCGGCCAGGCAAGCATGACCCGCTTGATCCTGTGGTATTTAAAAAATCATTAGCAGATGAAGAAAGCTATGAGAGCTCACTTGGCGCAGGTCGCCCTGGGTGGCATATTGAGTGTGTTTCAATTATTAACAAATACTTATCAACTCCTCTTTTTATTCAAGGGGGTGGTAAGGATTTGATTTATCCACACCACACGATGTGTGCAAATCAATCAAAGAAGCTAACAAAAAATGATTTGGCTACAAATTATCTTCACGCCGGAATGGTTGCATATCAAGGTGAGAAAATGAGTAAGTCATTAGGTAATTTGGTTTTTGTTTCTGAATTAGTAAATTCTGGATATTCGGGTGCCAGCATTAAGTTGAACTTATTAGCTAGAGCCTGGCATTCAGACTGGGAGTGGGTTGAGTCGGATCTAAAAGAATGCGAAGGTCGAATCACAGCCTGGAGGCAAACACTGCCTAAAATATTGGCGGATAGCGAAATCATAAATTTTGTCTTTAACGCTCTAAAAGACAACTTAAACACTAAAAGCATATTCAATTTTCTCGACCAGTTAAAACCCTTGAACTCTGCGGCTATTGTTTTTGAGGATTCAGTGGCGGCGTTAGTCTCAGACACGCTAGGGGTGAGTCTATGAAGAAATCACAGAAAGTTTTAAATTTTACTAATAATTTGCCCAATAACTATTTAAAGTCAGAGTTTACAAAGCATAATTTGCGGGTACCGCTGTTAACTAAATCTGCCAGCGGGATAAGCATAGACTTTTCAAAACAAAAATGGAATCCTGAAATTGTTGTCGAATTAATAAAAGAGTTGACTGAGAGTGCCAAATTACCACAAAAAATCGCAAGTCTATTTGCTGGCGATAAAATAAATTATTCTGAAGATCGAGCCGTTAAACATTATTTACTTCGGGCGCCTCGTGAATCATTCAATGATCCAGATTTAGACGTGGTGATAAAAGAACGTGAGCGATTCTTAGGTTTTGCTCAAATGGTATATGAAAATAAAGATATTGATTATATTGTTAATATCGGAATAGGCGGCTCAGACTTAGGCCCGCTAATGGCAAGTCAAGCGCTGGCTGGAAGTAAAAAACAAACTTTTTTTGTTTCAAATGTAGACCCGGCAGACTTCGCAGGCGTTATGCAAAAAATTGACCTTGCGAGAACCATTTTTGTGGTAGTTAGTAAAACATTCACAACTCAAGAGACGTTACTAAACGCAGAAAGAGCACGGGAGAGTGTTATAAATGAATTAGGAGTCAGTGCAGTTGACAAGCACTTTGTAGCAGTTAGTACAAATATTGAGCAGTGCCTTGAATTTGGTATCTCTGAAAATAAAATATTTTCTTTTTGGGATTGGGTAGGTGGCAGATATTCGCTGGCGAGTTCGGTAGGAATATCTTTGGCAATGTCTCACGGAAGAGAAGTCTTTTCACAGCTGTTAGCGGGCATGCATGATTTTGATGAGCATTTTAGAACTGCTGATCCACTAGAAAATCTCGCCATCTGGCACGCGGTAAGTTACATCTACAACATTAACTATCTAAATATGTCAGCTTTAGCGGTAATCCCATATTCGAGCCAACTTAAAGAGTTTCCAGCATTCCTTCAGCAGTTAATTATGGAGTCAAATGGAAAGTCAGTAAATATTGATAATGAATTTGTTGACTACGCGACGTCTCCAGTGATTTTTGGTGAGCCGGGCACAAATTCGCAACATTCATTTTTTCAAAGCCTGCACCAAGGAACCAGCGCAATTGCTGTTGACTTTATAGTTATTAAGCCCAACCCGTTGGTTGAAGCTGAAATTTTGCTGGTAGCAAATGCTCTCGCGCAAGCCGCAGTTTTAGCATTCGGCAATAAAGAGATTGCTGATTTGCCTAATGAAAAGCACATGCCGGCTGACCGTCCTTCAAATTTGATTATCTTAGAAAAATTAGACGCATATCATCTCGGCGCTTTAATCGCCCTTTATGAAGCAAGCACGATTGTGCAAGGATTTTGCTGGCAGATTAATTCTTTTGATCAGTGGGGAGTGCAACTGGGCAAAACTGTTGCAAATCAAATAGAAAATGCTATTAAAAATGATAATTTTGAAAATATAGATGAATCAACTAAAGCAGCGATTAAATTATTATTTAATCGTTAGTGCGTCGTTTTAAATAACGCTCGAATTCGCGCGCAATCGCTTCTCCACTGGCTTCTGGTAAATCAGTAGCATCAACATTCTCTTCTAGTCGACTAATGTAATCTGCTATTTCTTCATCCTCTTGTGCCATTTCATCGACGCCAACTTGCCAGGCGCGCGCTTCTTCGGGTAGGTCTCCGCTTGGTAGATCAATATTTGTTAAATCTTCAATTCGCGACATTAACGCCAAGCTGCCCTTTGGGCTGGGTGGTGATGACACATAATGCGGTAGCGCAGCCCACAACGAGACCGTCGGGATATTTGCAACCTGCAGGTAGCTGTGCAGCACGCCGATGATTCCGGTGGGTCCTTCATAAGTGGATGCTTCTAAACCAAGTTTTGCCGAAAGTTGTAAATCGTTTGCTACAGCGGTCACTGCGATTGGGCGGGTGTGGGGCGCATCAGCCAGTAGTGCGCCTAGTGAAATCACGCTAGTTACATTTAGCGCGTGTAACTTTCCCATTACCGCTAAGCAGAATGCTTGCCACTTTAAATTAGGTTCTATTCCTTGGACGAAGACAAAAGTAGGACGCGCACCAGCCGCAGGTGCTAGAAAGAATTTTGTAGTAGACCATTCAATAACGCGCTTGTTATCTTCAATTTTAACTTTAGGCCGAGCGATTTGGTAGTCATAGTAATCATCTGGATTTATTGCATCGACCTCTTGTGCATTGAAAGATTCAATCAAGTGATTGATGACTCCAGTTGCTGCCTCACCGGCGTCATTCCAACCTGCAAAAGCCACGATAGCAATTGCACCTTTAGGTGGAAATGACACTAACTCTTCTGACACTTAGGCAACTACCTCAGGATAGGATTCTTAAGTACTAACCCTATTAGTTATTCCCAGATGAGGTCTCTTGACGCTAGAAAAATCCTTACAAGCAGTCCTGATAGATATGGATGGCACGCTGGTTGAGACCGAAAGCGCTTGGTGGGAGACAGAAATAGCCGTAATGAAGTCTTATGGCCATGAGTGGACAACACAAGATCAAGAGCTAGCGCTGGGTGGCCCCATGCATCGGGTTGTCGACTATATGAGTGAGCTAACTGGGGTAAATGGCGCAGAAATTGATCAGAAATTAATCCAAGTTATGCAGCAAAGACTGACTGAAAACCCTCCTTTAGTTCAACCCGGCTGGAGCGAATTGATCGCCCAATTTATTGAAAATAAAATCAAGCTGGCGCTGGTTAGTGCGTCTCCGCGAATTTTAGTTGACACAGTTGTAAAAGGTGTGGGATTTGATTTTTTTGATTTAACGGTAGCAGCGGAAGATCCCGCTCAAACAAAACCCTTTCCCGACCCTTTCTGGTTGGCAGCGGATTTATTGAACGTACCGCGAAGTAACTGTTTAGTATTTGAAGATTCAAATACCGGGGTGACAAGCGCTACCCGTGCCAAGATGCCAACTATCGCAGTACCAGCGACAATTCCAATTGTGACTGAGCACAACGTGCTAGTCGTTGAATCGATCGCAGATTTAGATTTTAACGATGTTAAAAAATACTTTAATGATTATTACAAGGTCAAATCATGAAAGATGTATTTCAAGATGGTGACTTAGTTAAATTAGTTGACCAAAAAGGCAAAATTCATCAGATAACTCTTAGTAAAGGACAAAACTTTTTTACTACTCATGGCGGTATTAGCCATGATGAATTAATCGGTAAGAGCGTCGGGTCTGTTTTTGAAAGTGCAAATGGAATGAAGTATGTAGCATTTCATCCATCACTAGAGGATTATTCACTTAAGATGCCACGCGGTGCGGCTGTTATCTACCCACGAGATGCTCGGCAGATCATTGGGCTGGCAGATATTTCTACCGGTGATCGTGTTTTAGAGGCTGGAGTTGGCAGTGGCGCTTTAACCTTGCACATCCTTCGCGCACTCGCCGGGACAGGTGAGCTAATTAGCTATGAAGTGCGAGAAGAATTTGCCATTATCGCAAAGAAGAACGTCGAGAAATTTAATAAAAATATTACAAATTGGGATTTGAGAATAGCTGATGTATCAACTATCTCACCAAATGAAAAATTTGATGCCGTATTACTTGATTTACTAAATCCTTGGGATTACGTATCAATTATCGAAAATATATTAAGGCCGGGTGGGTTCTTTGTTTGCTATGTAGCAACAACAACTCAAATGTCACGAGTAGTCGAATTAATGAAGGTATCAGGGCGCTGGTTCGAACCAGCCGCAAGTGAAGATCTGCATCGCGATTGGCACTTGCAAGGGCTTGCCGTCAGACCAAGTCACAAGATGATTGGTCACACAGGCTTTTTGGTGCAAGCGAGATTAATGGCCAGCGGTGAATTTGCGCCTGTAAGAAAAATGAAGCCAGCAAAAGGTGCTTACGGGCCTGACTGGCAGGCGGCCAACTCCGAAATCGAGTAAGTTTCTTGTTAGGTAAAATATATTCTTTAAGGGGGCGTGAGTGGCTGAGGTAAATAATCCTTCTTTGGAGTCTTTGCAGACTGAGATTAAGTCACTGCAGGCTCATAATGAAATTTTAGCGCAAACACTTCGTGATGCTAAAGAACAAATGATTTCATTAAAAGGTGAAGTAGAGAAACTCTCGCAACCACCAAGTGGATTTGCCGTGATTCTTGCCACCAACAGCGACGGCTCAGTAGATATTTTAAATGCCGGTAAAAAACTACGAGTAAGCGTTTCGCCAGAAGTTAAAAAAAATGATTTAGTAGTTGGTCGTGAAGTGGTGCTAAACGATGCCTTAAATATTGTCGAGATAAGTTCATTTGAAGACGTGGGGGAGGTCGTCACTCTCAAAGAGATTCTCGAGGATAAGCAAAGAGCAATAGTTGTTGGCAGAACAGATGAAGAAAAGATTGCCCGTCTTGCCCAGCCACTTATAGATCAGTATTTGAAATCAGGCGATAGCTTGATGTTAGATCCAAAAAACAACGTGCTTTTTGAAAAAATACCAAAATCTGACGTAGAAGAATTAGTCCTAGAAGAAGTCCCGGATATTGATTATTCAGATATTGGCGGACTAAGTCGACAAATTGAACAAATCCGCGATGCGGTCGAGTTACCTTACCTTCATAAAGAACTGTATAAAGAACACTCCTTAGCAGCACCAAAAGGTATTTTGCTTTATGGCCCACCCGGCTGTGGTAAAACTTTGATTGCAAAAGCGGTTGCCAATTCATTAGCCAAGAAGATTTCAGAAATAACTGGTGAGCCAGGCGCTAAATCATTTTTCTTAAACATTAAGGGCCCTGAGCTGTTAAACAAGTATGTCGGTGAGACCGAGCGGCACATTAGACAGATTTTTCAACGCGCGAGAGAAAAAGCCAATAGCGGTACACCAGTAATTGTATTTTTTGATGAGATGGATTCACTATTTCGTACCAGAGGTAGCGGGGTTTCGAGTGATATTGAAAATACCATTGTTCCGCAATTGCTCAGTGAAATTGATGGCGTTGAATCTTTAGAAAATGTAATTGTGATTGGGGCGTCCAATCGTGAAGACATGATTGATCCAGCAATTCTTCGACCTGGCAGGTTAGATGTAAAAATAAAGATTGAACGACCAGATATTCAAGCAGCACGCGAAATTTTAGCAAAGTATTTAACTATAGATTTACCAATACATCCAGAAGATCTAAAAGAACATGGCAACGATAAGGCCAAGGCAATTGAAGCAATGATTGATTTGGCAGTGACTCGAATGTACAACGAATCTGACGAGAATAGATTTATCGAAGTTACATATGCAAATGGTGATCGTGAGGTTTTATATTTTAAAGATTTCAACAGCGGAGCAATGTTAGAAAATATCGTTTCACGTGCGAAAAAAGATGCGATAAAAGATTTTCTCGCTACTGGTATTAAAGGAATCACAGTCACACATCTAACGAATGCTTGTTATGAAGAATTTCGAGAGAATGAAGATCTGCCCAACAGTACAAACCCTGATGACTGGGCAAGAATTTCAGGTAAAAAAGGTGAAAGAATTGTCTTTTTAAGAACACTTATTCAAAGTAAACAAGGTGAAGAGCCAGGACGTTCAATCGAAACAATCTCGCATACCGGTCAATATCTCTAGATTGTCAGGACTCGCTTTCTAATGGGCGTTCAACGCGTCATGGGTATAGAAACTGAATACGGAATCAGTTGTCCACAAAATCCTGAGGCGAATTCAATTTTTCTTTCTTCACTAGTGGTTGGTAGTTACAGTGAAAAGGTATACCCGAATCATCAAATGCGTTGGGACTATGACCTAGAAAGCCCGCTCCGTGATGCGAGGGGTTTTGACGCAAGTAGAGCAGAGGCTGACCCCACTTTACTGACGGACGAAGTTGCCACAACAAATGTGATTTTAAAAAACGGTGCCCGTTTTTATGTTGATCATGCTCATCCAGAGTATTCATCGCCTGAGGTAACAACACCACAAGACGCAGTTGTGTGGGATAAGGCAGGATCACAAATTATTCAAGAAGCTGCCAAACTTGCTAGTAAGTCAAATCCTGATGGTGAAATATTTATATATAAAAACAACACAGATAATAAAGGTGTTTCGTATGGAACACATGAGAATTATCAAGTTAGTAGGGCTGTCCCATTTGCCGATTTAGTAAGAGTATTGACACCATTTTTTATTAGTAGACAAATTTTTACCGGGTTGGGTCGACTTGGTGTAGGGGTTGTTGATAAAGAATTCAAGTTCCAAATTTCTCAGCGGGCAGATTTTTTTGAAACTTTAGTTGGCCTAGAGACAACGATGAGAAGACCAATTATAAATACACGCGACGAACCGCATGCCGACCCAAACAAGTTCAGGCGTTTACACGTGATTATCGGTGACGCAAATATGAGTGAAATAGTTAACTTAGTAAAAATGGGGTCAACCTCATTAGTATTAGAATTAATCGAAAATGATTTAGTAAGCGATTTAGCGCTAGATCTAGCAGACCCGCTTGATGCACTTAGGGTGGTTTCACGAGATTTAGAATTAATTACACCATTAAAGCTCCTAAACGGCAAAACAATAACCGCGCTACAAATGCAACAAGAGTTCTATAAACGAGTAACAAATTGGATCGAAAAAACTTGCCCGGATGATGAAGCGACTAAGCAAGTCATTCATTGGTGGGGGTACTTTCTTGAACATTTAGAAAAAGATAAGTTCAAACTGGCTAATTCTGTAGATTGGATTGCCAAATACAAATTACTGCTTGAGTTAAAGCAAAGAGATAATTTAGCTTGGAGTGATCCGATTCTGCAGATGATGGATTTACAGTATTCAGATCTAAATCCGCATCGGGGGATTGCCTTACTATTAGAGCGCCGCGGTAGTTTAAAGCGAATTACTGAAGATCAAGCGATTAGTGACGCTATTGAATCTCCACCCTTAACGACCAGGGCATGGTTTAGAGGGCAAGCTCTAAAAAAATTTCCGAATCAGGTGGCTGCGGCAAGTTGGGACAGCATTATTTTTGATGTGGGTGCAGATCACCCATTGGTGAGAATTCCTACGCAAGATCCATTAAAAGGTACGCAAGCAGAATTAGCAGATATCTTTGAAAAATGCCAAGATGTTAATAGCCTGATAGCGCAATTAGGCGCTAGGTAGAAATCGATACTAGAATTATAAACCTTGAGCGAGGTGTAAATTGTCAGAACGTGAGCAAATAAGGTCTAAAAGCAAGGACGTTACTGACGATGTTGAGAATGAAGCGATTAATTCTAAGGTCGATACCGCAAGCACCGACTCATTATTAGATGAGATTGATCTTGTACTCGAAAAGAATGCTGCCGAATTTATTAAAGGATTCGTGCAAAAAGGCGGGGAATGAATAATTCATTGAATCCTTCTTCTTTTTTTGAATATCTAAATACTCAGAACGCTTTTACCATCAAAAAGAGTTCAATTCACAGCGACCAAGTAGTTCATGGCACAACTATTGTTGCCGTGGCATTTGAAGGCGGTGTAGTCATGGCGGGCGATCGCCGTGCCACCATGGGAAACTACGTTGCTCAAAATGATATGCAAAAAGTTTTTGCCGCTGATGATTATTCGGCAATTGGTATCGCCGGCAGCGCTGGCATCGCGATTGAATTAGTTAAAGTGTTTCAGGTCGAATTAGAACACTATGAAAAAATAGAAAGTATGCCACTTTCGGTTGAGGGTAAAGCAAATAGATTAAGTGTTTTGCTACGAGGCAACCTGGGGCTCGCAATGGAGGGGCTTGCGGCAGTACCGCTTTTTGCGGCTTACGATAAAAAAAATAACACGGGCAGAGTTTTTTCATACGACATTACTGGTGGTAGATATGAAGAACATGATTACTATGCGGTTGGATCAGGTTCACTCTTTGCGCGAGCAAGTCTGAAAAAAATGTTTGAAGTGCAACAAGATCATAATTTTGCTATCAAAATTGCCTTAGAGTCAATTTATGATGCGGCAGAAGAAGACTCCGCAACCGCGGGGCCGGATATGGCGCGCAATATATTCCCAGTGGTTGTAAAGGTAGACAAAGCAGGATTTGAAAGAATCAGTGAGAGCGAACTTTCAAAAATTCTCAACGTGATCCTCTCGGGTAGAAAAAATCGTCCCAATGGTCCGATTGCGAGTCACAAATGAGCGTTCCGTTTTATGTGTCACCAGAGCAACTAACCCGCGATAGAGCTGATTTTGCAAAAAAAGGTATTTCCCGCGGTCGAAGTGTTGTTGTGTCTCAAGCCACTGAAGGAATTTTGTTAGTGGCAGATAATTCCTCAAAAGCACTTCATAAAATCAGTGAGATCTATGATCGGATCGCTTTTGCGGCGGTAGGTAAGTACAACGAGTTTGAAAATCTACGCGTATCGGGCATTCGTTTTTCTGATATGCGGGGGTATTCATATGATCGCAGTGATGTTTCTGCAAGATCTTTAGCCAATGCTTACGCGCAAACTATGGGATCTGCTTTCACCGATGCTCCCAAACCACTAGAAGTTGAATTAGTTGTTACCCAAATGGGAGCGAAAATCTCTGAGGATGAAATTTATAAATTAACATTCGACGGTTCACTAGCAGATGAAAGTGGCTATGTCGCTATTGGCGGACAAGTCGACGAAATCAATCAAGCGATGGGGCAGAGTTGGAAGTCTTCAATGAATTTCTCACAAGCCCTAAAAACAACTGTTGCCGCGCTAGCGACCACCGCTACTGGTGAAAATGACAAGTTTGATGCGCTTCGATTAGAAGTTGCGGTTCTGGATCGCAGTCGTGCCGGTAGAACTTTTCGACGATTATCGATTGAACAAATTGATAAATTACTAAACGAAAAGTAATGCAAAAAAGAATATTTGGCCTCGAAACCGAATTTGGAATAACTTGTGTTTCAGAAGGTGTAAGAAGACTCTCCCCAGATGAAGTAGCGAGATATTTGTTTCGCCGAGTTGTTGCCTGGGGTAGATCAAGCAATATTTTTCTGACAAATGGGGCGAGGCTCTATCTGGACGTAGGTTCGCACCCGGAGTACGCCACAGCAGAATGTGATGACTTAAAAACTTTAGTGATTCAAGATCGCGCGGGTGAACGTATTATTGAAAGCTTGGTTTTTGAGGCCCAGAAGCGCATGAAAGATGAAGGAATAGTCGGAACAATTCATATTTTTAAAAATAATACTGACTCAGCCGGTAATAGTTACGGCTGTCATGAGAATTACTTGATCGAACGAAAAAAAGACTTCAATAACATTTTAGAAACATTAGTTCCATTTTTAATTACTCGCCAGATAATCACTGGGGCCGGTAAAATCGTTCAGTCACCACGTGGGGCATTTTTTAGTTTAAGTCAAAGAGCTGATCATATTTGGGAGGGTGTTTCGAGTGCGACTACTCGGTCGCGTCCAATAATTAACACCAGAGATGAGCCGCACGCTGATGCCGAGCTTTATCGAAGGTTGCACGTGATTGTGGGTGACTCAAACATGTCAGAAGTTACTACTCAATTAAAAGTTGTTATTACTGATTTAATTTTGCGCATGCTAGAAGACGGCGAGGTATTTAGAGACTTCACAATAGATAATCCGATTAGAGCAATTAGAGACATCTCGATTGATATTGAAATGAAAAAGACAATTAAACTTGCAAACGGACGTGAAATTACTGCTCTCACGATGCAGCGAGAGTATTTTGAAAAAGCTGCTGCTTATGCAAATAGAATCGAATTGACTCGCGACCCGATATATCGAAATTCACTAGATTTATGGGAGCGCACGCTAAAAGCGGGAGAGAGTGGGGACTGGAGTTTAATCGATACTGAGATTGATTACGCCATTAAATCAAAACTACTTTCTCGCTATCAAAATAAGCATCAGCTTTCTTACTCAGATCCGAAATTAGCAATGATCGATTTGTCATACCACGATATAGATAGAAGTAGAGGCCTTTTTTATTTGCTTGAGAAAAGAAATCAGGCGATCAGAGTTAGCTCTGATGAAGAGGTTGAAATAGCTAAAATATCACCGCCACAGACCACTAGGGCAAAACTGCGGGGCGATTTTATTGCCAAGGCGCAAGAGAAAAGACGTGATTTTACGGTAGATTGGGTTCACTTGAAACTGAATGATCAAACTCAAAGAACTGTATTATGTAAGGATCCATTCAAGAGTGTTGACGAACGGGTTGAAAGATTATTGGAGAGTATGTGAGAGTTAAATTTGTTCTTTTTATCTTGGCGTTGCTATTGACTGGCTGCGCGGTCAAAAATGATGTACCACCGAATCAAGGAGCGGTTAATTTGCAGAACTATCAAGGGGTAGAGGTAGTAAGTATCGCAGGTGAAAAACCAGTAATTACTGTTAATGAATCTGCTGAGAGTGCACTTGAGTTATATTCTGAAGATTTAATTCAAGGTGACGGCGAAATCGCTACCGCGGGTGCACGAGTTACGGTGCATTATGTAGGGGTGGGCTTAAATTCTGGTGACGAATTTGATTCTTCATGGGATCGCGGCGAAAGTATTTCTTTCGGGCTAAATGAAGTAATAGCTGGTTGGAGTGAAGGCGTAGTAGGAATGAAAGTTGGCGGAAGAAGACTTCTGGTGATTCCGGGCGAATTAGCATATGGCGCCAATGGGATACCACAAGCCGGGATCGGACCCAATGAAACTCTTATTTTTGTAGTAGATCTTCAAGCCGTCAACCAATAAGAATGTCTTCGCGTAAAACCGAGCGACAACTTGATTTACTTTTTATACTTCTTAATACTTCGCGTCCTTTAACGCGAGATGCTTTGCGATTAAAAATTGAAGATTACAGAGAACAAGCGAGCGCAGAAGCATTTGAACGAATGTTCGAGCGCGATAAAGAAGATTTAAGAGAAATCGGCGTACCGATAGAGACAAGAAAGTTAAGTAGCCTCTTTGATGATGAATTTGGGTACATAGTCAGCATTAAAGACTTTGGCGTAAAAGAGACACTATTTGATTCTGATGAAATCAACGAATTAACCAGAGCGGCGCTGGTTTGGAAGGATTCTCTACTTTCTAGTGGGGCTAGGTTGGGATTAGTTAAAACTGCCACTCAATTTGGAAAACTAATAGATATAAAAAATCAAGATTTTGAAATTAGCGAGCTTTTAGCAGATCATATCTATATACAAATTACTGAGGCCGTGACACATGGATTGATCATCGAATTTAATTACACTAAACCGCATGATGCAGCCCCTATTAATAGAAGAGTTTATCCAACTAATTTAACAACTGCTGGGCCATTTGTGCATCTTTATGCTTATGACTTTAAAGACGATACAAACAAAATTTTTAATATTTCAAGAATTAGCGGTGAGGTATCAACCCAAGCGCCTAGCGATACCGAAACACAATTAATTAAGCGTCAAAATGCGGCTCAACCAGTTGAAAGTGTCTCTAATACTGCGGTAATTACCCCTTTAGTAAATGCCGAATCTTTGCGGCACTCACTTGGTGGGCGAGAGAAAAACGGGACAATCGAAATAGATTTTTTTAATGAAGAGAGCTTTTCAGTATTTCTGGCACCATTCGCCTCTGATATAAAGTCGATAAAACCGGATTCATTATCAAGTTTAGTGATAGCTCAGCTTCAGGCGTTGAAAGAAAAATTAATATGAACCAAAAATCGCTTAGATTAGCGCGACTGCTAACAATGCTGCCGTGGCTTACTCAACAAAAAAAAGTTAGTGTTCATGAAATATCGCGCATCTTTGGGATTAGCGACAAAGACGTGTTAACAGATTTAGCACTTTTGACTTTCGTCGGACCCGACCAAGCCGGTGGTGGACTGGTAGATATCCAATATTCAAAAGAACACGTCAAAGTAATTGACAATCAAGGGTTAGCGCGTCCTCTCACGCTGAATGAAATCGAGATTATCTCTCTGTTAATGGGGTTACGCACCTTGCAAGATTTAGAAATCTCGAATTCGGCCACCCTCACGGCTATCGGCAAGCTTGAGCGATTGATTAAAGATGATTCATTGCGAGATAGCGTTAATAATGATCTAAATAGCGCAATTGCAAATAATTCAATACTACAAATCCAATATCTCAAGTTTTCTGATAATTCTATAAGTACACGTGAAGTTGAACCATTATTAATTCAAGTAGACGGCGCAATACTGAAACTTAAGGCGTGGTGTCTTTTGAGCAGTAGTTATCGCACTTTTAGAGTAGATAGAATTTTATCTACTAAAATAATTGATCGTAAATTCGTGCAACGAGAGATCACAGAAGAATCGGATCCACCCAAATTTGCTATCTCTCTAAAGTTAGATTCTTCAGCAAAATGGATACTTCAGCAGTTTGGTATACGTTTTACGACAGAAGTAAGTGGCGATATAGACATTCAGATACCGATCCACTCGAGAAGTTGGTTATTGAGATTTTTAGCAACAAGTGCTTTTAAAATAAAAGAGATTGATTTAGCACCTAATGAAAAACAGAGTTTAGTCTCTGTACTTGACTCAAGTATAAATCGACTTTCAAAACAATGATAAATGTAGCGCTAATTTATAATATTCAATCTGGAAGAAAGTTTAAAAGTAAACGATTTTCGCAGATCAGGCAAAATCTCGATAATGATGCAGTGGTTGATTATTACAAAATCAAAACACCAAATGATTTAATTGTTCACAAAAAAACTCTTCAAAAGAAATATCAGTTGATTATTATTCTTGGAGGGGACGGAACCATAAACGGAATTGTAAATTTAATCTATCCTTCAATGGTTCCATTTTTATTTTTACCATTTGGATCTGGAAACGACATATCAAAAGCATGCAAACACAATATTAAACCTGCTGGATTAAAATCAATTTTGAAAAATACAAAAACTAAGCAAATGGATTTGATTCAATTGCAAGGTGAGATAACTAGTTATTGCTTGACTGTGGCATGCGCTGGAACAGACGCTTTGGTAAGTGCAAGAGCGTCACGTATGCCTCGGTTTATAGCCAAGCAAAGATATGTTTTAGCGACGATAATTGAAATAATTTTGCACAAAAGCATTCGTATTAAATCATCATCGGCTGAGCACTCATTTAGTGGCGAGATTAGTGTGTGTTCAGTTGCGAACACTGCTATTTACGGTGGTGGGATTAAGATTTCACCGAAATCTAGCCCGTTCGATAATAGACTAGAGTTAATCTATGTGAAGAGTTTGAGTCGAATCAGATTAATTGTTTTATTTATTCTGTTGCTACTGGGGCTACACACCTTATCGAGAAAAATTCAGATAACTCCGGTTTCTGTTTTGGAGTTAGACAAAGTCGACTCAGACGTTGAGATTTGGGGCGATGGACAAAAATTAGGAGCACTTCCACTGAAGATAAGCAAAGCCAAACACCCTATTAATGTTGTCGTGGTAAATGAGTAGTCCATCAGAAAAATTTTCGAAATTCAAAGATAGACAAATTAATGTTTCTGAACTAGTGCGTGAATACGAAGCAACAATTAGCTTTGAATTAGATGATTTTCAATTAACCGCATTCAAAGCCATTGAATCGGATAAAAATGTTTTGGTTTCTGCCCCTACCGGATCTGGTAAAACCGTAGTAGCTGATTTTGGAATTTTTGCAACTAGCAAAAGAGGTTTGCGATCGATATATACAACACCGATAAAGGCCTTATCAAATCAAAAATATCGTGAATTAATTGATCGGTATGGATCTGAACGCGTAGGGCTTTTAACCGGAGATAATGCAATAAATAAAGATGCTCCTATCGTAGTTATGACTACTGAAGTACTTCGAAACATGATTTATGAAGATTTTGATAAAACCTCTGACATTGGGCTAGTGGTGATGGACGAAGTGCACTATTTAGCAGATCGAAATAGAGGAGTTGTCTGGGAAGAAGTTTTAATTCTGTTGCCAAAAGAAGTTGTGATTGTTGCTTTAAGTGCCACAGTTAGCAATGCAAACGAGGTAGGGGAATGGTTGACGGCTATCCGTGGGTTAACCGAGGTAGTTGTCGAATTAAAACGTCCGGTGCCACTGGAGCAGTATGTGGTAACAAAAAACGAAATAATGACACTTTTTGAAAAAAAAGATTCTCAAGAAATTAACAAAAATTTAGTAAGAATTCATCAAGCAGCACAAATGCGACGTTCAAGTAAGTTCAAAAAACCCTCACATACTTCAGTTGTTCCAAGTCAAGATGCGGTAATTCGTCATTTACAAAAAGCAAACCTATTGCCATCGATATATTTTATTTTTTCACGCCGTCAATGCGATGTTGCAGTAGAGAACCTCCTTACCAGCAAAATTAATTTGCTTTCTGATGTGGAAGTAGAAAAAACTGAAAAGTTTATTGACAATGTGCTTTTAGCGCTAGAGGGTGAAGACTGGAATCTACTTGGGGTAGATCGATGGCAGGCGGCTGTCAAAAGAGGTTTTTCATCTCATCACGCAGGATTGTTACCTGTAATTAAAGAAACTACTGAGAAACTTTTTCAAGAGGGACTTCTAAAACTGGTTTTCGCAACCGACACATTAGCTTTAGGGATAAACATGCCGGCGCGTAGCGTAGTTTTAGACAAATTAGACAAATGGAACGGTGAGACGCACGAATTATTAAGTGCAGGTGAATACACCCAAATAACAGGTAGGGCCGGCAGGCGGGGAATAGACACTCGGGGCGCCTCAGTAATTTGCTTTTCGCGTGCAACCGATCCTCGTTATTTGAGTAACCTCGCTACAAATCGTGCTTTTTATCTTGAATCTAGTTTCTTGCCGCGTTACAACATGGTTTGTGGACTGCTAGAAAAACGATCTATTGAACAGACTGAAAAACTTCTAGAAAAATCTTTAGCACAATATCAAGCAAAAAAGAAAGTAAAAAAATGGGTGGCGCAGGTTGAGAAAGAGTCTGAGGTTCTAGCCAAATATCTAGAAAATACAACCTGTCATCAAGGGGATATAGAAGAATATCTTGCCTTAGTAAAATCTTTGTCGGTTGCTCAGAAAAGAAATCAGCCAAATTGGGACGTAATTAAATCCGCCATAAGCATTCACCCTTGCCATAGTTGTAAAGATCGCGAGGCGCATTTGCGCTGGGGGGAACGGGCAAACAAATTAGAACGTCAGATTGCTTCTGTTAAGAGAGATATTTCTCGAGATACCTCCGGAATTAAGCGAGTGTATAAAAATGTATTAGCGGTGCTTAATCATTTTGAATACTTAGACATCGCTCAAGATAATAATTCACTTACTAGTAAAGGCATACTGCTTACTAAGATCCATTCTGAGCAAGATTTAATCCTTAGTGAAGCACTCAGCAGGGGAGTGCTAAGTGATTTAAAACCAGCAGAATTAGTGTCGCTGATTTCAGGGCTCACCTATGAATCGAGAATTGATCAAGAGATTGAGTATTGGCTGCCAAATGATTTACTTAATGAACGAGCAGATGAGTTGATCGCAATATCGCATGAAATATCACAAGCAGAGCTTAAATATGAATTAAATTTCACGCTGGAGCCTGATTTTAGCTTTGCCCATCCAGTTTTCTTGTGGGCGAATGGAGCGGATTTACGAAAAGTTATGAAAATGTCTAATTTATCGGCAGGGGACTTTGTGCGAAGTATGAAGCAAAATATTGATCTTCTCGGCCAACTTGCCGCCATTAGCGAACATAATATTTCTCAGACGGCAAAGGCAGCCTTAAACCTGATTAATCGTGGAGTAGTAGCACAAGAATTTATTATGCCTACCGAAGAGATTGTTGAAATTGACGAGTAAAAAGCTGTACTTGATTATCAATTTTATAATAATCAGTAAGTTCTGAAATACTTCGAGAATCTGAAAGATCTGATAATTGCTCCAGTGATAGGTCTGCTACCGCGGTACTCACTTTAAGCGCTTTAAATAGATAATCTTTCGCCGCAAGAATAGTGGCTTCTTGCTTAGATCTCACGTTGCTAGCTTTCGAATTAATCACATCTAAAATATTTTCTATATTTCCGTAGGCACTAACAAATTTTTGTGCCGCGACTTTGCCTACCCCCTTCACCCCAGGCAATCCGTCGCTTGGGTCACCTCGCAACACTGCGTAATCAAGGTAGTTGTTCGGTGAAAAGTTGAAATCGCTTTCGAATCTCACCTGATCATAAATAGGATTATTTTTGTCTGATAGTAGGTAAACCGCATTGTTCTTTTTTTGATCAATAAGTTGAAATAGGTCTCTATCTCCGGTAACGATTAGCGCATCTTTTGATCTACTGGCTAAAGTTGCTAGCGCATCATCCGCTTCATAACCAGATTTGAAAAATAGCGGGATTTCTAATTTGATTAATACTGCAAGTAGTACGTCAACCTGATCAGACAGGTTGTCTGGGGTTAGTTCGTGCTCATTATTTTCAGGATCTACTCTTTGGGACTTATATTCACCTATAAGCTCAACGCGCCAAGTTGGTCTCCAGTCTGCATCTAAGCAAACCAGCATTTCACTAATTGAATGCTCTTGCGCTACTTTTGCCAGAATAGACATTGACCCCTTAATCGCGTTAGCGGCTGCTCCTGACTGATCAGTGATTGATTGAGGTAGCGCGTAAAAAGCTCTGTAATAGACACTTGGTAGGTCAACTAACAGAATCTTGTAAGACATAGTTAGAGGTTAATCTACGCTACGCTAAAATCTTTTGAATATGAGCCTAGCTGTTGAAATATTTTCACGACGACGAGCTCGCGTATTAGATAATTTAAATGAATCAAAAAAAATGGCGATCATTACTCCTGGGGCGAACTTATGGTATTTAACTGGATATCAAGCGTTGGCATTGGAGCGTATTACCGCATTAGTTCTAAGCTCAGAAGCAAACTATTTAATTACACCCAAGTTAGAATACAACGCCGCAGTAGAATATTTTGGTAATGGTTTAGAAGTAATTGCATGGGATGAAACTGAAAACCCATATTCTCTAATTAAAAATAGACATAAAGAAACAAAAGAAGTTTTATTGGATGAGCAGATGTCTTATTTACATGTTGAAAGTATCCAAAGTCAATTTAAAAATTCGACATTCGGTGGTCTAGGTAAGATCATAAATCCTTTGAGAGTTGTTAAAGACTCTTATGAAATAGCAGAGCTTTTAAAGGTGTCTCAAAGTATTTCTAAGGTTCATTTAGAATTGAGAAAGCTTAAATTCAACGGAAAATCGGAGATCCAAATTGCAAAAGAAATCTCAGATCTGATTCTGATTGAGCATGAACAAGTTGATTTTGTGATAGTCGCCAGCGGACCCAATTCGGCAAATCCCCATCATCAACCAAATGAAATAATAATAAAAACAGGGGATGTAGTTGTGATTGATATTGGGGGAATGAGTAAA
>CAZXCT010000012.1:0-23240 GCA_964639395.1 uncultured Bifidobacterium sp. | reverse complement strand
CGATGGGTTGCCCACGGGCTGATGATTATTACTGCGTTTTTTGGAATATCAAACCCACCTAATACATCTTCTGCTAAAGCGCGGCGCGAAACTACCCAACCCGGTGGGAATATCCTTAACGCCTCATCCACCACCGCTTTTGTGAAGGGTAAGTTTTCGACATCTTTGATAGTTGGGGTGCGACCTTGCAATACTTCATCAACTTCAATTTGTAATTGCAATTGCTTGTCTAAATTATCTGCTAGTAGCCACCACGTCCAAGTTAAAGAACTTGCTACTGTCTCGTGCCCGGCAACTAAGAAAGTCACAATTTGATCGCGTAATTCCGAGCTGCTAAGTACATCTTCTTCATCTCGTGCCGCAATCAAAAGATCTAACATATCAACCTCGCGATCAACACCGGCCTTAAGCGAAGTTGAAGCGCGCTCTTTTAAAATTCGTGAGACAGCGCCATTTAATTGTTTTAATGCCTTCGCCATTTTTCTGTTATTTGGGGTAGGTAACCAATCCGGAAACTTAATTGGTGTGCGAGCGCGTGCCACAATTACATCTAATGCGTCTAGGGTGGCGGCGGCAGTTTTTTCAACATCTCCGGCCAAATCTGTTCCAAATAAAGAACGTGCCACTACTTCTAGTGCGGCATGCATCATGTCATCGTCAATATCCACTATTGAACCATTTGCTTTTTCATCCCAAATTTTTAATAGTCGCTTAGTTACTAAAGCGGTATCAGGGCCAACTCTCATTATTGCTTCATGATGAAACGCAGGTTGAATTAATTTTCGCTGTCGCTTCCAGGGCGCTGTGTCTGCTGCCAGCAATCCATCTCCAGTCACCTCAGCTAGGTTTTCATACTGGATGGTGCGTTTGCCATAATTTTTTGCGTTTACCCGAAGCACCCGATCTACATCTGTGGGGTGCGCAATCAAATAAACCGGCAAAATTGGCAACGGAAACTGCACCACATCTCCATATGCTTGATTCATGTTTACTAAAAATTGTTCGGGGTGCTTTCGGGCATAAGGCAAGGCACGAAACATTTGTTTAACAGACGGCCCCGGCGCCGTCAGCATTATTTTGCCTAGCGGCACTGGCTCAAACTTGGTAGACATCACTCAACCTTAGAAGAGATTCGAAATTCTGAGTAGAACTAAAAATGAGAAAATAGCCACTAACGTTGCTTAAATTGGTAGCGGGGACAGGATTTGAACCTGTGACCTCTGGGTTATGAGCCCAGCGAGCTACCGAGCTGCTCCACCCCGCGTCGCTATGAGATAAATATTAGGCGAAGCTGATTTTTGATTAAGCGGTGGTCTCGGTGTCGAGGATTTCTTCATCCACTGTTGCATCTTCTGGTAAAGCTAACGCACCATCTACCAGTCTTTGGGCAGCCAGTGCACGATCTAGCGCTGCTTCAAGATCTTTTTGTGCTTCACCGTAAGCCGCGAAGTCCTGATTCTCTAGCGCTTGTTTTCCACGCTCTATTGCGCTGCGCATGTCAGCCAGTGCCAATGCCAAATCCAACTCAGGGTCGCCAGTAGTTTCTGGTTGCGTTGGAGTGGTTGGTGTCTCACCTGTTTCGCTATCTGGTGTCGCTGGTGATTGATCAAATCCACTTTGTGGACCAAATAACGCTGCCAAGGCAGACTCTAGATCTTCTTCAAACACAACTCGTTGACCAAAAGATGCCAAAACTCTTCTTAGTAGTGGATAGCTTTCGCCCGCTACCGCTCGTACATAAACTGGTTCAACGTAAAGTAATCCACCTGCGATCGGCAGTGAAAGTAAGTTACCTAACTCCACATCAGATCCACCGCGGCGCAAAAGGTTTAATAACGCACCAACATCCGGATCAGATTCAAAGTTATTTTGTACTTGAATCGGGCCTGGAATCACGGTGTTACGTGGCAATTGTAGAAGCCTAATTTCACCATAGTTATTATCTGGATCACTTGAAACTGCCATAAATGATGCCAAGGTTTGACGTCTGGTTGGGGCAAATGTCGTAGTCAAAGAAAACACCGGTGCAGAATCCCCTGGCATCTGCAATTGCAAATAATAAGGAGGTTGCTTTCCGACTGAGCCAGGTCGGGTTGGATCATCTGGAATTACCCAAAAATCTTGTCCGCTATAAAAACTTAGCGCGTCAGATACGTGATAGCGACTTAAGATTTCTCTTTGAATTTTAAAGAGGTCTTCTGGATACCTGATGTGCTCTTTCACCGATTCAGGCATTTCACTCAATGGTTTGAGAATCCCAGGGAACGCATTATCCCAAGTTTTCAAAAGTGGTTCATTTGGATCAAAAGCATAAATTGAAATTGTTCCATCGTAAGCATCAACCGTTGCCTTAACGCTATTTCGCACGTAATTTACGTTTCGCGCAAGTGGTGCGCCAAATTGGGTTACTGCGTTTGTTATTGAATCAACTGTGGCAGATTCAAAAGAAGTACGCGCAGAATAAGGGTACAAGTTTGAAGTTGTGTAACCATCAATCATCCACTTAATTCGCCCATCAACCACTATTGGGTAAGGATCTTTATCAAGCGTTAACCAAGGTGCTATTAATGAAACGCGCTCACTGGGGTCACGGTTTTCTAGAATTTTTGAAGCCGGGTTTACTAAATCAGACAATATAATGTTTGGTTCTTGATACTTGATCGCAAAAATTAATTTGCGCCACAAAGAACCAACTTCGATACCGCCCGCACCGCCATAAGTATTGTTTGTTTGACCAGTTGGGCTGGTGTCATCTGGGTAATCTAATTCGCGCGGCTCTGCCCCAGCGGGTGCACCGACAATTGAATAGCTTGGTGAATTTTCACCAAAATAAATTCTTGGTTGATCAATTTCTAATAAACCTTTTGGGGGGATATCGGTCGAGAAAAACGATGGTTCCCCTTCAGTACTTGAAATATTGTCATAAGCCGCAACTGCTCCATAGCCATGGGTATAAACCACGTGCTGGTTAATCCAGTTTTGTTGTTGCGCAGCGATTCCAGCCAAATTAATTTCACGCACTGCAATAACCGTGCCCCTGGTTTGGCCATTAATTTTATAGCGATCAATATCTAAGACATCAGCAAAAGCGTAATAACCTCTTACTTGCTGTAATTGGCGATAGGTAGGCGATAGTAGCGCTGGATCCATTAGGCGAATAGCTTCTAAGGTGCCGGTCTGTTGTTGCAATAAATCTAAATCAGGTGTGGTGCTCGCTGGATAATCTTCTTTTTTAACTTTATCCAGCCCAAAAGCTAAAGTTGTTGAATCAATATTGCGTTGAATATACGGCGCTTCGCGGTCGGCTTCGGTTGGTCTAACGACGAATTGTTGTAGTAGTGCCGGGTAGGCGCCACCAACTAAAATTGCGATAGCAAAAAGCGCTCCGGCCCCAATAATCGGAAACAACCAATTCTGTCTAATTGCATTAAAGAAGAAAATCGCTGCCACAATTAGCGAGATGTACATTAAAAGTGTTTTTGCTGGTAGCACCGCATTAACATCTACGTATTTCATTCCAACAATTAATGAGTCTTGCTGCAGCGTTAACTCGTATCTATCAAGGTAGTAAGCGGCTGATTTAACTATGAACAAAAAGCCAAGCAAAATAGAAATTTGTACTTGTGCACCCTTGCTAGCGCGAGACCCAATCCCTTGAAGTCTGAGCCCGCCATAAATGTAGTGAATTGCGCTTGCCGCAATTAGCGAAAGCACAATTGTGCTAATAAAGAAACTAACTATCGTGCGATAAAGCGGAAACTCATAGACAAAAAATCCAATATCACGATTAAATTGTGGATCGCTTACTCCAAATGGCTGGCCACTGAAATATTGCATCCAAAGTTGCCATTGGCCAGAAGCAGAAGCACCTGATAAAAATCCTAAAACTAAAGCTAGGCCAATAAAAACAACTCTTCTTATTGGATCAAGATTTTCTCGATATCTTTGCAGGCTTAACTGATCTGCCCCTACTGGCGAGAAAGGAGGTCGCAATCTGTAAGCAATCGCCAAACTTGACCAAATTACTATCGCAGTTATTAAAAAGAAGGATGCGAATAAAGTAATTCTATAAATCAAAATTTTTACAAAAACATCTTCAGCATTAACTGACCTAAACCACAACCAATCGGTGTAGTAACCAACTAGCGAAACAAGACTGACTAGAAATACCGCAATTATTCCGAGAAATATTGCAGGGCGGCGTTGTGAGGCACGTGGCAGATTTACATTAGGAAAGGTCATGTCTTCCACAATACGAAATCACTTGCGACCTGGCAAAACTAGGTCAGTTTAAACAGGTATTCAGGCCAGCTAGCGAATTTGTTTGCCTGTATATATCAATTGCGTTTATTGCCGCTGTGACGCTGTTCACGGCCACAATCGGCATTGAGCGAAATTCATCCCGCGCAAATTCTGGGCAGTTACTTTGCGGAATTAAAAATAGGTCAACCCCCGCCTGTTCACTCGCCGCCACCTTTTGTAATACCCCGCCGACTGGGCCGACTTCCCCATTTACATTAATGGTTCCGGTGCCAGCGATTTTTTTACCAAACGTTAAGTCACTCTCAGTTAGCTCATTAATAATTCCTAAAGTGAACATCAACCCAGCACTAGGGCCACCTACGTCTTCTAATTCAAATTCTATTTTAAACGGTGGGTTAACTGCTGGCGCAATTGAAATGCCAACCGATGCCGAACCCGGTTTAACTTTTGATTCTTCTGAAATAACAGTTACTTCAATAACTTCTGATTTACGCGAGAGTTTAAATACAATCTCAGCCCCTGGTAATTCTGCTTGTACAAAACTCA
Source organism: uncultured Bifidobacterium sp. (assembly GCA_964639395.1). GTDB lineage: Bacteria > Actinomycetota > Actinomycetes > S36-B12 > UBA5976 > ATZT02. Next base: position 18,431 of record CAZXCT010000012.1, on the reverse strand, counting down.
CAACTTCGTCGCTAGTTGTTACTGGCTGTGAATTAACCGCTAAAACTAAATCGCCTGGCTCAACTTTGCCATCAGCTGGTGCACCAACTACCACGCTCTCAACTCGCACTGTGGCATCTGTTTCAATTTCAAGATAATTTAAGGCCGCCGCAATTGCACTGGCTTGCGATGAAGAAAACATTCTTCGGCTTTCTTGCTTAATCACTTCTTTGTCTACCATTTGTGGATATTGCTGACTTGTAGGCACAACTGTTTGCGTTGGCATAAACCAAGCCACCATCGCATCAAATAGCACGAGCTGACCGTAAGGCCCTCCGGTTTCTGAAACGGTAGTCATATTTAATTCACCCTGTGACGGGTAAGTTTGAACTTCTGAAATTTTTATTAATTCTTTTTCTTTAACTATGCCAATTGTGTTAAATAAAGGCCCAGGTGACAGCCTTACAAAAGGCACTGGAACCAACGCCAATACTGAAAAAAACGCAATAAAAATAATTATTCTTTTTAATCTTTCGTTTTGAAAATACCTCAGGTTAATCATTTTCTTTCGGATTTGTCAGAGGTACGTAGTGGTATTTGCCGCTCCATAGCAGCACGAAATTCATATAAACCAGCCATTGCGGTTTTGGCGTCGACGGGCTTTTTTGGGCGCGAAATCCAAACCACGTATAAAGTTGCTATTAGGCCTGCAGCCAGCGGGATGAGTAGCCAAACTAAAGATTGCATAAGTTAAGACTACGACCCCGCGAAGTTCTGTTAACTAAGGTGGTAAGAAATCGATCCGCAAGAAATAGGACGCCTACTAAGCCAACTAGGCGCGATGATGCAATCAGGTGGCAAAAACCTGGGTGGTGGTGCGGGTGCTAAAGAAATCGCTCGCAACGTTATTGCGCAAGCGGGCGATGCAAGCGTTTCTGAAAGTGAGAAGGTTGCAGTAAGTCATGCGGTAGCGCTCTCGCAAACTTGGCTAGATACTCAAACTAACTTTCCGGCGCATACTACACAAAGTTTTGCTTGGTCAAGAAGTGAGTGGATTGAAAACACGATGCCAATCTGGCAACGCTTGGTTGAGCCGATAGCACAAAGAGTATCTGGCAATTTAAATCTAAATTTAGAATCACTTTTACCTAGTGAGCAAGTACCGCCTGAAATGCTAGCAATGCTCAGCCCCATGCTGGAGGCGCTCAAGCCGATGTCAAACGCAATGTTCACTATGCAGGTAGGTAATGGCATCGCGGCCTTAGCAAAAGAAGTTTTATCATCAAATGAAATTGGCTTACCCTTAACTAATTTTTTGATTCCAGCATTGCTTCCACGAAATATAAAAGAATTTGCTACTGGAGTAAATCAACCTGAAGCAGAGGTTATGTTGTTTTTGAGCCTACGCGAAGTAGCGGCGAGTCGCTTGTTTGCAAATACGGGTTGGTTAGGCCCGCGCTTACTAGGTGCGATTGAAGAATACGCGAAAGGGATCTCAGTTAATTCTGAACGCATTAATGAAGCCATGCGAGAAATTGACCCGAATAATCTTGAAAGTATGCAACAAATTTTAAGTGGTGGAGTTTTTGAAGTTGAGCTGAGCGAAAGTCAAAAAAGTGCCCTAGCCCGTATTGAGTTTTTACTTGCGCTAATCGAAGGTTGGATCGAGCACGTCACTTTGCAGGCAGCAGCAGAAAAGTTACCTAGCTTGGTGGCACTTAGTGAAACTATGAGAAGACGACGCGCAGCCGGTGGGCCGGCTGAAAAAACCTTTGCCTCATTAGTTGGTTTAACGCTTAGGCCCAGATTAAATCGAGAAGCGAGTGAATTTTTTAAAAAGTTTACCGAATTAAAATCTATCTCAGAACGTGATTTATTGTGGTCTCATCCTGATTTGCTACCTAATGCCGAACAACTACTTGACCCAGTTGAGTTTAGTAATCAGCAGATGCCGCTAGATCTTTCTTCATTAGATGAGCCGGATGATCCCAACTCATCTAGTGCATCTAAATAGCCCTCTGCGCGTTCCTTCTTTTCAAAAAGTTTCATAAAAGTATCAAAGTCTCTACCATGATCTGTGCATATCAAATGTACTAATTCGTGCAATAAAACATAATCAATTACATATTGCGGGAGTCCCTTTAGTCTTGCGGCAAGATTAATTGTTTGATGTAAAGGATTACAAATCCCCCAAGCATTAGTGAGTTTCTCACTCCAGCTAACACTTTTTGGCTGAGCAGAAGAAAACAGGTAAGTGGCACTTAAATATTCGGCACGATCGAGCAATTCTTGATCTGAATAAAAGGCTCGTGGGTCTATTCGATCAAGTCGTTGTTGCAGCTCTTCTGCCATTTCTTCAATTTCATAATTTGGCATTCGTAGTGGCGCATAAAGTACTGTTAAATTACCTTCACGAACTGCCGCCACAGTTTTCTTTCGCCGGCCGGTGCGGCGTACTTGCATATTTGGTGGCAGGTTCATCTTTCTTGGCATAAGCCAAAGGTTAGAGCAAAAAATGCTAGCGCTTCTGCGCCTCGCTTAAAAGTTGGCAAATTTATTGTTGAAGCTATCGAACTCGGCTATGACTTCACCATTTACATCCGCAACTAGGGTGCGTAGTCAATTCGCGAATCTGATAAAAATTTTTACTGGGATTTAGTTCTAGTATTTGATTTTTTAAGGTAAAAGTGTTTTGTGGATTTAAGTAATTCATAATTGAACTGGCAGCACTAATTGCCGCCTGATAAATCAGGCTTTTAGCCACGATCGGCTGTGAATTGTGATACTTCAAGGCAACTTTTGACCAATTTTTATTAAGATCTTTGCGATGCAGGTAAAGGCAATTTAGGCAAGAGGTTTGCTTTGGTATCACTAGTGGCCCGATTAATATGCTCTCGCCGACAAAATTAATTACCAAATGCGGTACTTGTAAATTTATCGGTAAAAATCCAAACAAAATAAGTAAATCAGCTTGAGAATTAATAGGTTCAGATTTTCTAATTAAAACATTTAAAAAACCTAAATCGCTAAGAATATTACTAATATCTTGCGCCACAAAGCTATTAAATTGTATTTCAATCTTAACCTTTTTAGCGCTGGTGCAATCTATATTATTTTGGTCTAGGTCTATTAACACTTTACTGTTTATTAGTCGCTCAATGCTATTTTTTGTGAGGCCATTAAAATTTTTAATACCATCCGCCTGATCGATTGCGGCCTGTGCTATCAGCGGTAAGTTTGAAATTTGAAATGAATCTATGGTGTCAATTCCTACTTGGATCGAATCGGGTGTGACCCAAGTAATAAGTGTTGAAAGATTTCTTTTAAGTCGCAAATAAACTCCCCGCTCAGTTGGCTCTATTAAGCAATACTTTGACACTTTCAATATTTTTTATCCACAATTAGTTCAACTCGCGCAAACTCAAATTCCTTGAGAGCATTGGCAAATGAGCGAAATTCCCCAGTCGAGTCTTTCTAGAACTACAAAATTAGCGGCGCTACCAATGGCGGCATTGGCCCGCGCCACAATTGGATTAGGAAAACGCCTTGGTGGAAAATCTGGTGATTACGTCGCCCAAGAGATGCAAGCAAAAGCAGCAGATCAAATCTTTAGAGTTCTGGGTGAGTTAAAAGGCGGAGCGATGAAACTCGGTCAAGCGCTAAGCGTTTTAGAGGCAGCGCTGCCAGAAGAATATGCCGCACCTTATCGAGAAACACTTACCAAACTTCAAGACTCAGCGCCCGCTATAGATATAAAAGCAATTCATCAAGTTATCGCACAAGAACTTGGCGATGATTGGCGAAAAAGATTTGTCGAATTTGATGATGTACCGGCAGCGGCTGCGTCTATCGGTCAAGTACATAAAGCGGTATGGCGCGATGGTCGCACCGTGGCAGTAAAGGTGCAATATCCAGGGGCAGATAAAGCTTTGATCAATGATTTGAATCAGGCGAGTGCTTTAGGCAGAGCGCTTGGAGTTTGGATCCCAGGATTAGATGCTAAACCGCTAATTGCTGAAGCAAAAGAGCGCGTGGCAGAAGAGTTAGATTATTTACAAGAAGCAGAATTTCAAAAAAAGTTTGCGATCGCTTATGAAGGTGACAGTGAATTTTTAGTACCACATGTCGTTTCTGCCTCACCTCATGTAATTGTCAGCGAATGGGTAGATGGCACTCCGCTTTCAAAAGTTATCTCAAAAGGTACGCAAGCTGAAAGAAATCGCGCCGGCTTGCTTTATCAAAGATTTTTGCTTTCCGGGCCGCCTCGTGTTGGCTTAATGCATGCTGACCCACATCCCGGAAATTATCGAATCACCAAAGATGGCCGCTTATGCGTTTTTGATTTCGGTGCAGTTGCCCGGATGCCTGGTGGGTTTCCTGCTGCGACCGCAAAATTGCTGGCAATTGCCTTTACTCAAGATGGTGAAAGCGTAATTGCGGCGATGCGTGAAGAGGGATTTTTAAAACCAAATATAAAAGTAGATCCCGAAGCGATTATGCAATACTTGGCGCCGTTTACTGAACCAGCAGCCGCAGCCGAGTTTCAATACTCACGCGAATGGTTGCAGTCAGTATTTTCAAAAATTAACAACCCTAAAAATCCAAACTTTAATATTGCCTTCAAGCTCAACCTGCCACCTAGTTATTTATTAATTCACCGAACTTGGCTCGGAACAATTGGGGTGCTATCGCAACTAAATGCAAAAGTTTCTTCGCGCAGCGAATTAAACCGCTTTATCCCAGGCTTAAACTTGGCTTAATGCCCCAACAATTAAATCTTGGTACTCGTCCCATTTTTCTTTAGAAACTAATGCCGGATCCGCTTTTTCGTACCAAGCATCAACTAACGCCATCAACATCGCATCAGTAAGAATTAAAAATTCAGGAATACCTTCTTTTATGGCTAACTCGCTTCGCGCAGTAAAGGCAGCACGGTAAAGCGGCTCGGGTGTGCTTGAGGCGCATCGGTTACAGCGTCCTAGCGTTAATTCAGCCCCGGTCATTAATCCAGTTTTACATTTTTTACATTTTTTTGAGGCTTTTTTTACCGGTGCTTGATAATTTGGTTGCTTTATCGAAAATTCAGTTTGATCTACCACTGCATCAGATTCCACTGCCAATAATTTTAAAAATCTACTTTTTAAACGCAGTTGGCTAGACTCGTCACGCGTTTTGGCCCAAGATAAAAATAAGTTATCTCTGGCTCGGGTAATTGCCACATAAAAAAGTCGCTGCTCTTCTAAAATCTCTTCTTCGCTTATTGCTTGTGAAATTGGCAGAATTCCCTCACTTAGACCGATTAAAAAAACGGTTTGCCATTCCAATCCCTTTGTCGCATGCATAGTAGCAAGGCTGACCCGCGGTTCAACTCTTTGCTTAAAGTCGTAGCGATCTGTGGATTGCAACCAGTAAGGTATTGATTCTGCATCAAATGCTTTTTTGAGAACTTCTGCTTGCCAATTAATTCGATAAAGCACTGCGATCTCTGCTGGATTAGCACCGGCTTTAATCAAGGTTTGGATTTTTTTAGCAATTACCTGCGCTTCATGCCAGTCAGAGTTATAGCGCTCGAGCTTAACTTCACCAGTAATCGCACGCGTTGAAACTAAACCACCGATACCAGCGCGACTAGAGCCCATTGCCGATAAAACTTTATTAGCAGCCGATACGATCTCACCGGCTGAGCGATAATTTCGATTGAGCTTAAAAACACTTGCCCGTGGATAGCGCTCTGTGAAATTTAATAAGTTCTCGGCACTTGCCCCCGCAAAAGAGTAAATTGTTTGCGCAGTGTCACCAACCACACATACTTCTTGACTATTGCCTAACCATAAATCTAGCAAGTTCTGCTGTAATGGGTTTACGTCTTGATATTCGTCAACTGAAAACCAACTGAAAGCATTCTGAACACGTCTTGCTAAATTTGGATGTTCTTCTAGCATTGCCACAAGTAATAATAAAGCATCTTCAAAATCAATTTGATTAAGTTCATCGTTTTTATCTAAATAAACTTGGTAAGCATCTTGGATCTTACCTACTGCTAAATCTTGCGGATCGATTCGATTCACTTTTGCTTTTTCGATTTCACTTACCGCATCTTTTATACTTTGTGAATCTTGTCCACCACCCACCTTTAAAAGTGCAGCTTTAACCAATGAGTATTTATCGGTGGTGATTTTTGGTACTGCACCCCCAACTACCTCAGGCCAAAAAAACTTTAATTGCCGAAAAGCAGCGGAGTGAAAGGTGCGCACCGCTAAATCCCGGATACCTAATTGGGCTAAGCGTAAAGCCATTTCGTCAGCCGCTCGCGTGGTAAAAGTTACCGCTAAAATATTTTTAGGATTTACCACTTTCTGATTTACCGCATAAGCAATGCGACTGGTTAGCACGCGAGTTTTTCCAGAGCCGGCGCCAGCATAAATTGCTACTGCCCCACTAGTTGTGGTAACGGCGGCAAGTTGCGCTTCGTCTAATCCCGCTAAAAGTGAACTATTATTCAACTTCGATACCAATCACTTGCTAATTCTGCTTGATACCAATCTGCAATTAACCGGCTGGCGATTGAAACTGGTGGGGGTAGTTTCAAAATATTCGCCTCACACGCTTGTTTAAATTCTGCTCTTGAGAACCACTTGGCTTCAACTATTTCTTCTTGATCAACATTTATTTGCGTATTTTTTGCTAAGGCGCGATAGCCCAACATTAAAGAATGCGGAAACGGCCACGGTTGACTTCCTAAATATTCAATAGAGTCTGATTCAATATCAATTCCAACTTCTTCTTTAATTTCACGCACCAACGCCGCTTCAGCAGATTCTCCGGCTTCGACAAAACCGGCTACGGTACTCATCCAACCTGGCTGCCAGTCAATTCGTCGAGCCAATAATGCTCGATCAGTTTCGTCGCTAACTAAGCAAATTACTGCTGGGTCACTTCGTGGAAATACTTGATGGGCATTTGGACAAATTCTTGACCAACCATTACTTGCTACCGCAGTTACTAATCCGCATTGGGGGCAAAACTTACTGCTCTCATGCCATTGACTTAAAGCTGCCGCAGTAGTTGCTAATCCAACTTCTAGATCATCAAGATCATGACCCACTTCACGCAAACTCTTCCAATTTTGTATTTCTGGGTGGGCTTCATTTAATAATTTGATACTGTATTTAATACCTTCAAACTCACCAACAAGTATCTCGATCCCCTCGCTGGAGGGCGCTGCGACTAAAAATTTTAAATTAACTTTTGTTTTAGTTGCCTCTACTGGTAGGTTTCCTTGCCAAATCGGTAATACTAAGTTTTTATCAACACTATTTGAAATAGATTTTTCATCATGCACAATAACGTTGCGAGAAAGCGCTAAATTTTGTAAAAGGCTTCTTTTGGGCATAGCACCTAGCCTAGGCGTTAATTAGTAATTGTTCTATTTCGGCTAAATCGATAAGTTCTGTTGGCTGGTGTTGCGCAAGCGAAGGAAGGTAAACAAAAGCCACATCAATTTTGTTGGGATCAACTGACTTTCTTACAGCCCACGCGTGGCGATAAATTGATAATTGCAGCTCATTTGAATTTTCTTTTTTGCCAGTCTTCCAGTCAATAATCACAATTCTGCCGTCAATTTCAAAAACTGCATCGATTCTTCCGCGGACGTAACGGTTAGCAAGTTTTAAATCAAATTCCCACTCTAAAGCAATGGGCTTTAAGTCTGCCCACTTTGATGCTAAAAAGTTTTTTTGCATGGTTTTTAAATCTTGATCACTAAGCGCTTCACTACCAAGCGAGCCGGGCATATCAAAAGGATCAAGTAGTGTTGGGTGGCGATAATGATTTTCTACCCACAAGTGAAATTGGGTACCTCGCTTAGTTTCAACAAAAGGTGCCCGTGGCATAGGACGCAGTAATCGTTGGGCAAATTTATTTTTGTCTTGCGCTATTTCTATTGTGCGAGTCACGTTTAAATTAATAGGTGCCTGAACTGTCTTTACCGGTTTGGTTTGTTCAGCAATTTCATCAACTAAACTCTCGATGGCTTTGTCCCAAGCGTTTAGTAATTCGCTTTCTGCTTTAGTCAATTTGAGGTCAGATTCATTTATCGCTTCGGCAGTTCTTACCAATGATGCTGCAGTGTTAATTCTTTTTTGTATTTCGCTATCAAGTACGGCTGGCCAAAGTTGAATTGGTTGATTTATGAAATTAGGATTTTCCTCATCAGGACCTACCACCTGCCACTGCCCAATTATTTTGGGGGTTTTTTCTGCTAACTTTTTAAAATCTGACATAAATGGGCTAATTTTACGCACATTGCTTTGAGTAAAACCCCAATTGTGTCCTGAAACAAATAGTTTGTCTTGTGCGCGGGTAACCGCTACATACATCAACCTACGTTCTTCGAGTTGTTGAGCAACTTTTAATTCTTCTACGTAGTTATCAAAACCCTTGCTCGAAAAGTCAGTCAATTGATTTAAACTTGAGCTATCTTGTCGAATCCAAGGTGGCAGTAACTCGGCCTTTTTAAGCCATGCATCAACTCCAACATCAGGAAAGGTACCTGAAACTACAGCTGGCAAAAACACCACCGGCCACTCCAAGCCTTTTGCAGAATGAACAGTAATTAGCGTTATCGAATTTTTTGCTGGCATCAATTTATATTTAAGTTGTTCTGTTAAATCTTCACTGGTTTCAAGCCAATTTAAAAATGTAGTCAGCGAGGCAGCGTCATCGGAATCTGTATACCTAGCAGCAAGTGAAAGGATCTCATCTATTGCTTGTTGCTTACCTGCCGATGTTATGGAAGATTTTATTTTTAGCTCGTTTAGCAAATTGGTTGTGACAAGCACCCGATAGATAAAGTCAGAAAGTGGCTCGCTTTGATATTTTCGTAAGTAGCTCAATTCAATTGAAAGTTTTTTTAACTTATCAAGTACGCCTTCACCGTAGCTAAATTCACCGGGTGAATCTATCGCATCAGAAATCACTGCCAAGTCTGCTAAATCAACCCCACTCACGGCTTCATTGAGCCAGGCTTTTAGATCGGCCTCACTTAAATCTGTTCGTGTGGTATTTGATATTTCTTTTGCCCTTTTGGCTATCAATGCAATATCTCTTAACGAGATTTGAAATCTTGGCCCTGTCAAAATTCTAATTAAAGAAGGATTATGAGTGGGGTCATCGATTGCCCGCAAATATCCCAGCAATTCAATTACCTCTGGGACTTTTAATAGATCGCGAGTTCCAGCAAAGCTGGCCGGTAACTGCGCAGCATTAAGCGCCTCAAATAAATCTTGTAAGACAATTGATTTTCTGGCTAAAATTGCGATATCCGATAGTGGTGTGGTGTCTTTAATTTCATTAATTTTTTTGATTATAAATTCGATTTCATTTTGGGCGGTATCAACAAGGTCAACTTTTACCTCTGTTTTGTTTTTTCGCGATCCGGCCGCTACTAAATCATGATCTTTAGTTAGATCTGATTTCAAATTAACGCTTATGGTATTTGCCATATCAAGGATTTCTTGACTAGAGCGATAATTCGTAGTCAAGTAATAAACAGTCGCGGTTGAGCCATCACTTTTTGTGAAGTGAGATTTAAATTGCTCAATATTAGAAACTGCTGCCCCGCGCCAGCCATAAATCGCTTGTAATGGATCGCCTACCGCCGTTACCGGGTGTCCTTCGCCAAAAATAGTTGTCATCAAAATGCGCTGTGTCACTGAAGTGTCTTGATATTCATCAAGCAGCACTGCTTGATAGGTTTCTCGTAGGCTTTCTTTTACTGACGAATGCGCTCGAACTATCGCAAGCGCAAAACGTAGTTGATCTGCAAAGTCAATTATTCCCTCTGCATTTTTTGCCTGACGAAACTCTCTAACCAACATGGCTAAATCTTTGCGATAACGAGACACTTCCGCCATTGCCATAATGCCTTGCTTTCCACCAATTGCTGCTATTTGATCGGCGAATTCGGTAGAGCGCTCAATCAAATAATCAATTTCGATATCATGTTCGGCTAGTTCATTATCAAGTTTTAAGACTTTATTTACAACAGAATTTAAGCTATCGGGGGTATCGGCCAATTTTAATTTAGTATTTTTTACTACTTGATAAGCAAAATTAGCCCGAGCGCTATCAGATAATGTGCGAGCATCGCTATCAACCCCGATTCTTAAACCATAATTTGTTAATAAGTTTTGGGCAAAGGCATGATAGGTAGCAATATCTGGTTCAGTGCCATAGATTTCTAATTCTTTTAATCTTTTAATTGTGCGTTCTTTAAACTCACTCGCCGCTTTGTTGGTGAATGTTAAACCTAAGATTTGTTCAGATTTAATTTGATTGCTCTTAATAAGTTGGCAAACCCGCTCAACCATTACGGTGGTTTTGCCAGTTCCAGCGCCAGCCAAAATCAAACTTGGTTCAAGTGGGGCAAATATCGCTGCTTTTTGTTCAAATGAAAAATCCAACTAAATCACCGATTGCCCTTCAGATTGCGCCGGGCATATCTTTCGATAAGAACAGATTCGACAACTACCACAAACCGTGGCAGAGATTGATTCATCTCGAATTACAGTTAACGCTTTTTTAAGCAGCTCAGTAATGCCACTTTGGTCAACCTCGGCAGATTCTAAAATTCGTGCCTTACCTTTTTTTGTATCTTGCAATTGAACTAATTCGGCGCCTTTAGCTACTGCTGTTTCTGGTAATACTGCAGAGAGCGCACCACTATCCACGGCTAATCGATAACTGGCTAATTGCGGATCTTTTAAGGCTTTAGGGGCAGTTGGGGATTTTTTGCTGGTTTTTAAGTCGACAATATGAACATTATTTGGATTGGACTTTTCAACTTCAATTCGATCAATCATTCCATTGATTTCTACGGCATCCGACATTTGCGAAAACTCTTGGTTTAACTTAAATTTTTGCTCAACTGCAATTACGTCTCGTCCTCTATCTTCGTTATGCCAATTCACAAGAGTTTGAATCATTTCGGCTACATTGTTTTTTTGTTTAGCAGAAAGCCATTCCGCTTCAAATTGCACCTTGGGCCAAATATCTTCAACGTGCTGAGTTATTTGTGCTGCGACTGGCGCCACTTCTTCTTTAACTATCGCGCGCGCTAAGGCATGAATAATAGAGCCAACGCTCATGTACTGTGCTCTCGGAAGACTGGCGCCCCCGTCAGTATCCAAGAACCATTTCAAAGCACAATCTTGAAGAGTTTGTAACTTGCTGGCAGATAACTTAACTGGTTGCGACTTATCTCTTAATGGCGTTTCACTTGGCGCCGGCGGGTCAATCCCCCACCAATTACTAGGGTTTAAATTCTCTGCAATTGGATTATCAAAACCATCTTTCGCTTGCATCAATCTATTAATACGAATTGCAACCGCTTTTTTAAAATCTTCACTTACCGTGTCACTTAATAAGGCTTTTCGTAACTGAACAATTGCTTCATTTATTGAGATAAATCCGGTCGGGGCACTTGCTACCTCTGTTATTGCTTCGCCATTTAATAACTCATACAAAAATTGTGATGGGTTTGAGTTATCTTCATAATCATTTTTTAGGCAAGAGAGCGAAAGAAAATCTTTAGCGCGGGATCGAGCAACTGCAAACAGACGTCTTTCTTCGTTAATTAGATCTGATCGAGAAAAACTACGTGAGTAGCCATCAAGTGCTAATCGCTCAACCTCCAGCAAAGTATTTCGCAAGCGAGCAGACGGCCAAACCCCTTCTTGCAAATCAATCACAAAAATCGCACTCCATTCACGCCCTTTAGTGGAGTGGGCCGTTAAAAGTTGCACTGCATCTTGCTGCGGCTTTTGGGCAATAGTTTCTTGAGCAAACTGTTGAAGCTTTAATTCGCTAATAAAACTTGCAATATCGCGCGCGGCAGCAGGATTTTCATCTTCACGGCTAGCAATATCAAATAAACTTAAAATTGAATCTAAAGCCCGATTAGCGAGCGGTGCTTCTTTTGAGCCGCTAAGCGCATCTTGTAATAATCGATCGCTGTAAGTTAAATTAGTTAACTCTGTTTGATACAAATCAATAAATTCTGCTAACGCTTGCTCTGAGTAAACTTGCCAAATAATTGGGTAGATCGCCGAGTTATTTTTAATAAGAGTTTTGACGCTTGCTACTAATGCACTGAGCTTTCTAATCCCCCATCCGTGGTGGTCAACCTCGAGCAACATTTGTGGATTTAAAAACACGTTCAAAATTGCGTCTGCACTGCTGGGGACGTCTTCGTTATTCTGTTCGGCTAAATCTCTAATTTGTTTGATGGTTTTGCGTAAATCTGACTTTGAATAGTTAATTAATGGTGACTGCAAAACCTTGGTGATTAAATCTGCATGGTCTTGACTTGTAAACTCTGCTACTAGCGCTAATTCAATTACATCTAAAATTACATTGACGGATGAGTCTCTAATAATGGGATTTTCGATTTCAGCTAATTCTGCTGGAATATCTGCTCTAATTAGATTTCGATAAATTAGTTTTAAAGATTCGGCCCCCCTGCCAATAATGGCAAAGTCTGACCATTTAAGGGATTTTTCTAATTTTAGTTCTCTTATCTTTGAAATGATATGAGCAGATTGTAATGAATGATTATGAAAAGCATTTATCTCAGTATTAAATTGTTTACTTCTACGAAAGTCTTGGGCAAGATTAAATATCTGGCTATTTGCAAAATCTTGTTTGAATCTATGAATTGCGTTGAGGTCAGCCCCACGAAACTGATAGATACTGGCCTGCTCATCACCCGCACAAACTATTTTTGCCCCTGTTTTGGCAAGCGCCTTAACTAATCGCACCTGGGCTGGGTCAATATCTTGATATTCGTCTACTAAAACTAATTTAACTTTTGGTGTAATAAACGTTAAGTATTGCGGTTGAGATAAATACAGACTAGCCCGGTGAATTACCTCGGCATAATCAATTAGATTTTGTGCATCTAGTACATCTAAGTAGATTTCACCAAATTTAGCTAATTCGATCCAAAGTGGATTTTCATATAATTCACCTAATTTGGCTAACTCGGCTGGGTCCATCCCGAGTGCTCGTACCCGCGCCAAAAGATTTCTAACTTGGTGAGTTAATCCGTAGGTACCTACTGCTGACATTAATTCTTTAGGCCAAAAGATTGCTTTGTCATTTATTGCGTTAACTAAAATTTCTTTTAATCTTACTTCTTGCTCTGGGCCAGAAAGTAATTTAATATTTTCAAATACTTCTAATTCTTGATCTTGGTTTACCACTTGCTGCACTACGCCAAAGGCATAGCTGTGAAATGTAGTAATTTTTGGCATTGGTTGACCGGCTAATTGCTGCGCTAAGCGATTTCTAATTTGCTTTGCCTGTGCTCTTGAAAATGCAATTAGCAATATTTCATCTGCCGGGGTTTTGTTATTATTGATTGCGTCAATTGCTATGCGTTCTAATAGCAAGGATTTACCGGTGCCAGCAGGTGCTTGAATTAAAATCGCTGGTGCTTTAGCGTCACAAATAGCTTGCTGCTGCGCAGTAAGCGGGGCAATCGCAAAATCAGGTAGCGAAAAATCCAGTTCGACTTTAACTTGAGCCATACCCCTACTTAATCACCTAACTCTGACATAGCAATTGTCTTCTATATATATAGACATGGAACGATAGGCACATGGGCACCCTAGTAACTGATCGCGTCCGGCGTCCTACCGATCTAATCCGTTTGGCAATCGCTGCCAACACCATTTGGATCGTGGTGCTGGTTGGGCTCTTGGCGGTGAGCACGTCGGTCGGGCTTGAAACCGATCTCACCAGTGCTACTCGGCAATTGCCACTAATCGTGATTTTTTTACTTAACCTAATTGGTGCTAGCGCAATATTAATCCTGCCGCTCGTTGCTGGTGTGCGGCTAGTTGTGACTGGGCAAAGTCGCCTATTTTTAGAAAGTTTACTTGCCGCGGGTATCGCCGTACTTTTTGCAATTGCCGGCGCGCGATTGCTGAGTGAATTTGATACTTCAAGAGTGTTAGTAACTTTTACTGGTTCACTTTTATTAGACCAAAATATTTTATTAAATCCACTCTTAGCAAGTTTAGTATCATTTATTACAGTTAGTCGCATTGTTGAACGACCGTACTTTGGTTACTTTGCTATCTTCTCTGTTTTTGCATTAGTGACAACAGAATTAATTGCTGGTGGAACAACATTTATTGCCCAAATTACTGCACTATTAATTGGTTGGGCGGTGGGATTGTTAATCCGCTACGCCTTAGGTACCCCAACCATCCGCCCCTCAATTGATCAAGTGCAAACCGCGCTAGACGAAGCCGGGCTGGCAGTAGCCGAGATCGATCAGCTGATTGAGGTAGGTGAAGGAAGAAAATTTGTCGCTTACCTAAAGAACGGTAGTGAGCTGAGTGTGCTGGTGCGTGATCGCGATAGAGATGGGGCGGGGGTATTTTTTGCTTGGCTTCGCTCATTGTTTTTTACCGCTGGTAAAGAATTTAGAGGATTTAGTATCCGCAAAAAAGTAGAGCAAGCCGCGCTAATGTCATACGCCTTAGAGAGTGCGAGTATTAGTACGCCAAAATTATTGTTAGTTCGTGAGATTAAATTTAATTCGATTCTTAGCGCTTACGAAAGAATTCAAGGTATTGGCTTGGCGGATTATGTGCAGCAATTTGAAAATATTAAAGATGAAACAATTTCTACTATTTTAAAAACGATAAAACATATGCATCAAAACGATATTGTACACCGAAGTTTGACCGCTCAAAATATTTTACTTTCAAATACTCGGCAAATTTATCTTTTAAATCCGCATCGGGGCAATATCGCAGCAAATCAACTCGAAAAGCGAATAGATCTAGCAGAAACTCTAATTACCTTAGCGGCTTTAACTTCACCAAAGCGGGTAATCACTATAGCGAAAAGAATTTTTGGAAACAAAAAAATTATCAATAGCCTACCCGCCTTGCAAACAGTCGCTATGAGTAGAACAACTAGAAAACTCTTAAACACAAATAAAAAAATTCTCTCTGACTTACGTAAAGAGTTGAGCTTACTTGAGCCAGACACTCAATTTGAAGAGATCAAATTTGGAAGAATTAATTTTCGCAATTTAATTTTGGCTGCAGTAAGTATTTTTGCGCTATACATATTGATCCCACAATTTAGCCAAGTCAACTTTGGGCAAATCGTTAGCCAGGCCAACACCAACTGGATGCTTTTAGCGGTTTTAGCAAAACTTTTAACCTACGTACTTTCTGCGGCAAATGTTTTAGCTTTTGTTAAAAAAAGAATTTCTTTATGGCGCACCACCTTGGCGCAAGTGGCGGCATCGTTCGCCACCTTGGTTACCCCACCAACTTTGGGTACGGTCGCAATAAATGTGCGTTTTTTGCAGCAAGCTGGTGTTAAAGGTAGCCAAGCCGGTGCGACGGTTGGGGTAGTGCAAGTTGTGACATTTTTAGTTCATATGACGCTACTAGTTGTAGTTGGTGTGATTGCTGGTGCGCAATCAGATTTAACTTTTAGACCTAATGAAAACCTTTTACTAGTACTTGTTTTGATAATTTTTGCTTTAGTAATTTTATTATCAATCAATAACTTAAGAAATTGGCTAATTTCTCGCTTAAGACCATTTTTAAAACAAATTGCTCCGGCGTTTAATGTGGTTATTCAAGAGCCAATGCGACTTTTTGTTGGTACCGCATCAGCATTATTTTTAAATTTATTTTATATATTTGCTTTTTATGCATCTATTAAAGCTTTTGGTGGTGAAATTAGTTTTGCCACTGCCGCGTTTGTTTACTTAGCGGGTGCCACGATTGGACAGCTAGCCCCGATCCCAGGTGGGATTGGTGCCGTTGAAGCAACTTTGATTGCAGCACTAACCGCTACTGGTTTACCGTCTGCTGCGGCACTTTCTGGGGTTTTGCTTTATCGGGTAATTACATTTTGGTTACCAGTGATTCCTGGCTGGTTTGCTTTTGCTTATCTGCAAAAACAAAAAGCAATCTAAATTTCGCTAAGTGCTTTTAGTTTTCTCTGACGATTGGCTAAAAATAGCGGAAAGGTAAAGGCAATCGCCGTTATAAATGAGCCAGCAATATAAAGCCACCAATACTTCATGCTTAATCTTCGCCCCTCGATAAAAATAAAGATACTGGCTACCGTTGCAACCACAAACAAATCTGTTGTGGCAGATAAAACTGCGGGCGTGCTGGACCAGTCTGAAAAGAAATCACTGCCCGCCAATATCGCCTGGATATTGAAATACCAAGTGCCCACCAAGCCCCCGACCGCTAATGCCAAATAGCCAAGGCTTATGAAATCCCAATGTTTGCTCATGCACAGTTACTTTACGGCAAAGCTAGCGAATGTTGCCCTATCGTGCGAAATAGCCTTGGCAATGAATTTGCCAATTGGTTGATTGGTAAATTTAGAGCAATGTTTAATCGACCAAAAATTGAAATAAAATCGCCCGCACAGATCGAAAAAATGCATCGGGCTGGTCGCGTAGTTGCCAAAGCCCTAGCTGAAGTACGTAAGGCAGCGCAACCCGGCGTCAGTAGTGCTCAGCTTGATGACATTGCTAAAGAGGTAATTCTTACTAGCAAAGCGCAGCCCTCGTTTTTGGGGTATCACGGGTTTCCGGCACATATTTGTGTATCTATAAATGAAGAAGTAGTACATGGCATTCCTAATAGCGCTCGAATCTTGCAAGCCGGCGATTTAATAAGCGTGGATTGCGGCGCCATAATTGACGGATGGCACGGTGATGCTGCTATCACGATCGAGGTTGGGGCGGTAAAGCCAGAGTTAAAAACGCTTAGCGAAATTACTCATCGCGCACTGCTGGCAGGGATTGCCGCCGCACAAGTAGGTAATCAAATTTCAGATATCGGACATGCCATTGAAAATGTAGCCAAAGCCTCAAATTTAGAAATTGGAATTGTGCAAGAGTACGTGGGTCACGGAATTGGCTCGCAAATGCACATGTCCCCCAGTGTGCCAAATTATGGCCCACCCGGCCAAGGATTGAAGTTAGTAGCAGGTATGGCGATTGCCATTGAACCGATGTTTATTTTAGGCTCACCAAAAGTGCATGTGTTAGACGACGAATGGACGGTTGTCTCATCTGATGGAGGTATTGCCAGTCATTGGGAAAACACCATCATAATTACCAAGTCGGGCCCTGAGATTACAACTGTTAGCGAGTAAAATAAAACTAATGTCACGCTTACTAAGAAATATTCGAGCAAAATCAAATCCAGTCGATTTACCAAATGGACTAATTATTGCCACTGAGTGGGCTTGGCGATTGCTTATTATTTCTGCCGCGATTGTGTTACTGGGTGTCATTGTTTCTCAATTAAGTTTTGTGGTGATTCCGTTATTGGTGGCCCTACTTTTAGCAGCGATAATTTCACCACTTCACAATGCGCTAGTCAAAGCAAAAATTCCGAAACCAATTGCTACCTTATTTTCAATCGCTTCACTTTTAGCTGCAGTGACAGCAATAATCTGGACGGTAGTAGTAGCAATAAATAATAACTGGGCCTCGTTGCAAGAGCAAAGCTTTGCAGCATATCAAGATTTTGTGCAATATCTTTTAACTTCACCTTTAGGTGTCACTGAAGCACAAATCCAAGGTTGGTTTGAAGGCATAAGTGAATACCTTGATTCTTCACGCTTACTTACTGGTGCGCTCTCTATCGGTAGTTCACTTGGTGGTTTTATTGTGGGATTAGTGTTAGCAATATTCACCTTAATATTTTTTATACATGATGGTGAAAAAATCTGGGATTTTATCCTGCGCTTTATTCCGCAAAAAGCTAAAAAATCCGTTGATGGGGCCGGTCAAGCTGGCTGGAAGACTTTCACTGCATTTGTAAAAGCACAAGTATTAATCGCACTGATCGATGCGATCGGAATTGGCTTAGGGGCTTGGATCTTAGGTTTACCTTTGGCATTACCCATCGCGCTAATTGTTTTCTTAGGTAGTTTTGTTCCGATTGTTGGCGCCTTCGTTACCGGTGCGATAGCAGTGTTTATTGCCCTGGTTTATCAAGGATTCACCGTGGCATTAATAATGTTAATTATCGTGATAGTTGTTCAACAAATTGAAGGTCAACTGTTACAACCATTTATCATTGGTAAATCTGTCAAGATTCATCCTTTGGCGGTAGTGCTGACTGTGACCACTGGCGCCTTTATTGCTGGGATTCCTGGTGCTTTATTTGCCGTGCCTTTACTGGCGTTAATTAATGTCTTTGTAAGGCATATCGCAAGTGAAGCAAAGCAGGCTTCTACAAAAGCTTAAATTAAACTAAAACTAATTTTTATTTACTAATTAGTTCATCTAGTTTTGAGATTACCGATTGTGCTGATGGATTTGTCATAGCAGTACCATCAGAAAATACCAAGGTAGGGACAGTTTGGTTACCTTCGTTGGCCTT
>CAZXCT010000011.1:1297-23686 GCA_964639395.1 uncultured Bifidobacterium sp. | reverse complement strand
TAAGGGTTTTTGTACTCCAGTAGAAAATAAGCGGTGTGATCACGATCGTTGGCCCGAGCCAAATCAATACTTCTAAAATCGTCGAACCTCCAACGCGTGGTGCTACTTGCTGAACCAAAACAGCAGTGATCGTGGCAATTGTGCCACCTAGCATTCTTTGTAAGTGTCGCGCAATTCTAAATTTTCCGGTTGCAAAACCCTTCTTTAATGAACGAAAATCCTCGATCAAATAACCAAAGATTACAACGCTAAAAACAATTAAAACAAATCCAATCAACTCACTTTGCGCAATTAAAAATCCGCCATAGCCCAGCATTAAAAGCACTATAACCACTCCAAAATAAGTGGTAGTGGTTTCAGTAGTGGTTACTTCACCTTTTCGATTTACTGCTGTTCGGTATCCAGTCCAAACCATGAAGCCACTAAATAGAGCAATCGCAAATAAAAATGGGTTAGGGCGAATCACAGAAAGTGCTAAAGCGCCAATTGCTACATACGCCATTGCAATGGTGTAGATGCGCCCGCTCACGATATGCGCCTTCATTCCCTTTTTAGTAACCACGGCAAAAAAAGCAGTTACTAGGGCAATTGTTCCTGCTACTACGTGTGAAACCAATAAAAATTCGACCACGTAGTTCAAACTACCATATAGGAGTAGATTCAAAGCTATAAAACGCTCGTTAACTTGTTATCGACTTGCCGCGTTTACCACAAATACATTTAATTAACTAATTCAGACTTAAGTCTCTGACTTCGCCTCAACGAACAGTTAACACACCCTGCTCTAAATTAAAGCCGTCAAAAGGGTTTGCTTTGGGAGAAGAAGTGTAGTAGAGCAAAAACTTATTTTTACCAATTTTCACTCCTGACGGATCAAGATAATTCTTTTTTGCTGGCATCAAGTTAGTTTTTTTGAATTTCCATTTCAGCCCATCCTTACTTGTACCAAGATAAAGTTTTTGCGGTGGAGCGCCGGGGGTAGTTGAGGCAATCGCAATCCAATCCCCGCTAACAGCTTGTAGAACCTCAAAGTCAACTAAGCCGCCCTTTGTTCGAGTACCTCGATCGGCTACGAAGTTAACGCCGGTTGCGTCGGTAGATGTCATACTTAAATTAATTTCACCTTTTCTTCTTTTATTGACGTAATAAATTCTGACTCTTCCATCGGGTAAGACGACCGCATCTGGCACACCCCAGGCTTTTGCATCAATTGCTGTTGCCACACCAGTTGAAGATATCGCCCCTAAACTCAATCCATCTGCACTCATTGCGGCGGTAGCAATTGATTTAACACCACTTTGAACATTTGGTGAAACAAAATAAGCGCGCTTAGTGCCATCTTGCAAAGTTACTGTTGTTAAATCGTTAATGCCAGGGATTGTTCCGATCTGACTGCAAGCACCTGATTTAGAACAACTTTCAATTGCAGTGCCTCCCGCTGCGGCTGAAGAGTAATACAAGCGAATTGAGCCATCTGCTTGCAATTCGCCATGCGCACTTACCCCTGCGCGATTGAGCGATTTCTTTTGTTTGATGCTGCCAATGCCAGTTACGGCTTGCGCGGTGAAGATAGGAAGAATCAACAAACACAAAGTGATAATGAAAACTTTAGAACTACGCATAACAATCCTCTCGCTGCCGTGACGGCAGGATACTAGCAGCCTGGCTAGTCCGTCTAGCGAATTTAAAATCTGCAGGTAAACTTAGGCTTAATGAAACGCATAGAGACAGATTTATTGATAATTGGCGCTGGACCTTCAGGAATATACGCGGCTTATTACGCAGGTTTTAGAGGTTTATCAACTGTTGTGATTGACAGCCTTGAAGAGGCTGGCGGGCAAATTACGGCGATGTACCCTGAAAAACTCATATTTGACGTGGCCGGCTTTAAAGAAGTAAAAGGCAAAGATCTTATTAGCGGGCTAATGAAACAAGCCGCGACATTCAACCCCAGCTACATTTTGGGTGAAACGGCAAATGAATTAACTAAGAATTCAGATGGCACCTTTAGTGTCAAAAGTGAAAATCATGAAATAAATGCCAAAGCAATAATTATCACTGGCGGTATCGGTAAGTTCACCCCGCGTCCATTACCGGCTGGCGCCGAATGGCACGGCAAAGGCTTAGTGCATTTTGTGCCGCAGTTTGAATTACATAAAGATGAAAATATTGTGATTGTGGGCGGCGGGGACTCTGCCTTTGATTGGGCACTCGCGCTACATCCAATTGCTAAAAGTATTTCATTAGTACATCGACGCGATGCGTTTAGAGCCCATGAGGCTTCAGTTGAGCAAGTTAAAAAACTTGGTGTGAAATTTTATTTAGAAAGCGAAGTAAGTGAAGTAACCGGATCAAACAAAATAGAACAAGTTGCAATTAAAAATCTAAAATCTGGTGAAATAACTCAACTACCGGCTGATACCTTAGTTGCGGCTTTAGGGTTTACAGCAAATATTGGCCCGCTGGCTGAATGGGGAATTGAACTCGAGAAGCGTCGTATTGTTGTTAATACCTCAATGATGACAAATGTTGACAAAATATTTGCCGCAGGTGATATCACAACTTATGAAGGCAAGGTTGGTTTAATTTCAGTAGGTTTTGGTGAAGCCGCTACTGCCGTTAATAACGCTGCAGTTGCTATCAACCCACAAGCCCATTTGTTTCCGGGACATTCATCCGGAAGTGTGGAGTAGTTAAGCGTCGATCCGTGAGTGATCAAGCTTTTCAGCACCGTGCACAATAAATTCTTTTCTTGGCGCAACATCTGAACCCATCAATAAATCAAAAACTTCACTTGCCATCTCGCCATCACTTACCGCTATCCGCCTTAGCGTGCGAGTATTGCGATCCATTGTGGTTTCACGAAGTTGTTTAGCATCCATCTCACCTAAGCCCTTGTAGCGCTGAATCGGCTGCTTGATTTTTGCACCAGACTTTTCTAAATCTTTAACAAGTTTTGTCATTTCATCATCGCTATAGGTGTAAATAACTTCATTTTGCTTTTTACCTTGACTTATTACTTCAATTCGGTGCAAAGGTGGAACCGCAGCAAAAATTCGCCCCTCATCTAGCAGCGGACGCATGTATTTATGAAACAGCGTCAATAGCAATGTTCTAATATGTGCGCCATCCACATCAGCATCACTCATGATGATTACTTTGTTATAGCGAACTGTTTCTAAATCAAAAGTACGCCCCGAACCACCACCAATCACCGAGATAATCGAGGTGCACTCTGCGTTCTTAAATACATCGGCGATCGACGCTTTTTGCACGTTTAGGATCTTTCCGCGGATTGGTAAAAGCGCTTGATATTCACTATTGCGAGCAAGTTTGGCGGTACCTAATGCGCTATCGCCCTCAACGATAAATAATTCAGAGTTTTCAATTTCGTTGGTACGACAATCTGCCAACTTGGCCGGTAATGACGATGACTCAATTGCGCTTTTACGTCGCTGTACGTCACGTGAGGCCCTTGCTGCGATACGAGCGCGTGCCGCATTGGCAATTTTTTCAAGTAATAATTTAGTTCTGGCTTTATCCCCCCGTGGCGGATTTTTAAACCATTCATTTAACTCGCTACTTACAACACTTGCCACAATTTTTGACGCTTCTGGGGTGCCTAAGATTTCTTTGGTTTGACCTTCAAATTGCGGCTCAGGTAAGCGCACGCTAACTACTGCAACTAACCCTTCCATTAAATCTTCTTTTAAAACATTATCTTCAGAAGGCTTTAGCATCTTCTGACTTTTCAGTTGATCATTTATAACTTTGGTAATCGCTCTTTCAAAACCAGCCACGTGGGTACCACCCTTGGGGGTAGCAACTACGTTTACAAAAGACTTTAATTCTGTCTCATATCCATTACCCCAGCGCAAAGCAATATCTACATTCATCTCGCGCTCTAATTCGCGCGGCACCATATGTCCTTCGTCATCAAGTACTGGGACATTCTCTATGAAGGTGCCTGATCCTAAAAGACGAATGGTGTTGGTAATTGGTTCATCGTTTGCTAAGTGCTCAACAAATTCTGCAATTCCACCTTTAAATTTATAAGTGACCTCAGTTGGTTCAGCATCTCTTGTGTCTTTAACTGTGACGGCTAGCCCTGGCACTAAAAAGGCAGTTTGACGCGCCCGCTGCATAAGTGCTGCGGCATCAAGATGTAAATCTTTTACAAATATCTCTGGATCAGGCCAGAATCTAACTCTGGTGCCAGTATGAAATTCGCTCTTGGTTTTTCTGACTGCTTTTAATCCCCCACCTTTAGTAAAGGTGGCATTTGCACCAGGTTTATTCCAATTACCTGGTGTGCCTCGCTTGAAACTCATCGCATGGGTTTTACCGCCACGATCAACTTCGATATCTAATCTCACGCTAAGCGCATTTACTACTGAAGCGCCCACGCCATGTAAGCCGCCCGATGCGGTGTAAGACCCCGAACCAAACTTGCCACCGGCATGTAGCTTGGTCATTACTAACTCAACACCACTTAGCTTTGTTTTTGGCTCAATGTCAACCGGAATACCGCGTCCGTCATCTTCAACTAAAACTGATCCATCATCGTGCAGTACTACCAAAATATTTTTAGCGTGATTCGCTAGCGCTTCGTCGACCGCGTTGTCGATTAACTCCCAAACGCAATGCATCAAGCCACGGCCATCGGTTGAGCCGATATACATTCCGGGGCGTTTTCTGACGGCGTCTAAACCCTCAAGTACTGAGAGGTCTTTTGCATCGTATGAGGCCTTAGCCAAAATTCGGTTCCTAACGCTATTTTTGCCTATTATTCGCTAATTTTGCCCCACAATTCACTTAGGCACGCACTAAAGCGCAAGTAATGCATATCACCGACACTCCCCCTCGGTTACCGGTTGCGCTTGAGGCAAATGACAGGATGATAGATATAACAAAGCGAGAGAGGCTTGATTAGTGACAACTTTGACGCAAGGCACCGCGCTAACTGCAAATGACCGTTGTGACCGTTGCGGCGCCCAGGGCTATGTTTTAGTCACTTTGCAAAGCGGTGGAACGTTAATTTTTTGCGGACACCATGCTCGCAAACATGAAGAGAAGCTTCGTGCGATTGCATCTCAATACGTAGATGAAACCGAAAAGCTATCTGCTAACTAGTTTTTAATCTAAGTAATCTCTCAACACCTGTGAACGTGATGGGTGTCGCAATTTACTCATGGTTTTAGATTCAATCTGACGAATTCGCTCTCTCGTTACCCCGTAAACGTGGCCAATTTCATCTAATGTTTTTGGTTGACCATCGGTTAAACCAAAACGCATTCTTACAACTCCGCGCTCGCGTTCACTTAAAGTATCCAGCACGCTTTCTAATTGTTCTTGTAATAAGGTAAATGAAACAGCATCACTGGGCACGATGGCTTCAGAATCTTCAATCAAATCGCCAAATTCACTATCGCCATCTTCACCTAATGGGGTGTGTAACGAAATTGGTTCGCGACCATATTTTTGAACTTCGACTACCTTCTCAGGTGTCATGTCTAATTCGCGGGCTAATTCTTCTGGGGTGGGCTCTCTACCCAAATCTTGCAACATTTGTCTTTGAACGCGAGCTAATTTATTAATAACCTCAACCATGTGAACAGGGATACGAATAGTTCTTGCCTGATCTGCCATGGCGCGGGTAATTGCTTGGCGAATCCACCAAGTTGCGTAAGTCGAGAATTTATAACCCTTGGTGTAGTCAAACTTTTCAACCGCACGAATCAAGCCCAAGTTACCTTCTTGGATTAGATCCAAAAATAACATTCCTCGGCCGGTGTAGCGTTTGGCGAGAGAAACTACTAAACGTAAGTTTGCTTCAAGTAGGTGGTTTTTGGCGCGCAATCCATCTTCGGCAATCCACTGCAAATCTTTTAGCATTTTTTTATCTTTGATACCGCCAGAATCTAACTTTTCTTCAGCGAAAAGCCCGGCCTCTATTCGTTTAGCCAAGACAACTTCATCTTCGGCATTAAGTAAGGCGACTTTTCCGATTTGTTTCAAATAATCTTTAACCGGATCAGCTGTCGCGCCGGCTTGAGTAACTTGCTGCACTGGCTCATCAGCATCGTCGGTGTCAGAGATTACAAATGCATCTGATTCATCAACCCGCGAGCCGACTGAAGCATTTTCTGCATCATCTTTTTCAATTGTTTCTAATTCTTCGGCCAAATCTGCTTCAGCCTCCGCTTCAACTACCGCAATGGCTACTAATTCGGCTGGATCTACCTCTTCTACTTCTTCAACTGAAACAAGTTCACCATCAACCAATATGACTTTTGCAAACTTTCCGTCTTTGCCTTTTTTACCAGTAGGTACCTTTGGCGCTTTTGCACCTTTAACAGGCTTTACTGGTTTGACTGGCTTTGCTGCCTTGACAGGTTTAACCGGCGCTTTTTTAGCAACCTTTTTTGCTGGCGCTTTTTTAGCTGGGACTTTTTTGGCAGGCGCTTTTTTAGCAGGAGCTTTTTTAGCGGGCGCTTTTTTAGCAACCTTTTTTGTTGGCGCTTTTTTGGCAGGTGCTTTTTTAGCGGGCGCTTTTTTGGCTACCGGCTTTGCTTTTGGTTTGGGTTTTTCGGCTGATTTTTTAGCAATTGGTTTTGCCGCTGGTTTTTTAGCGACTGGTTTTGCTTTTGGTTTTTCAATTATTTTTTTAGCAGCGGGTTTTTTGCCGGGTACTATTTTGGCTACCGGCTTTGCTTTAGGTTTGGGTTTTTCAATTATTTTTTTAGCAGCGGGTTTTGCCGCTGGTTTTGCTACAGTTTTAGCCACTTAAACTAAAAACCTTCCAACTCGTCACGCACGAAAAGACCTGTCAAATCGCCAGGTCTTGGCTTTATTCTTGCATGCGCTAGCCAACTCGCACCTTCAGCGGGTCAACTGCCCCCAGGCAGGGCGAATCTGTAAGGAGATAGCGGATTTTTGAACGAATTCATCCACCAAGTGGGGCGGTGACGCCGCCGCGGGGTCTTTGATGTGCCATTGCGCGCTCCACTTAGTGCTCACTTCGATTTTGTATGTTCCAGATTTATTAAAGGTATGCGTAATTTGTAGATCTGGGTAAAGCGCCCCGGCTTGATTAGTTGAAAGTGTTTTTTGATTTGAAAATTGCCAAGTCCAGCTTGGCCAAGCGACTAATTCAACCTCGATCCCACTAACTTGAATTACGGTCGGGCCAAATTGTTTTGGCTGATTTGATAAAAAATTGACTGGGAGTTTTACTAGGGCTTGGTTGCTAGGTTGTGAGGTTGGATTTAAAGCAGGTAAATAAACGATTACTTCTTCTTTGATCGATTCAGAAATTACTTTTTCATTAACTGGCCCCTTTGGGCCAATGCAAACGATTCCTTGATCCTCCCAAGGCGCTAGTTGGGTTAGTTGCCGCCAGATTCTCATTTTTACCCCACTTAGATAGCCAGTTACGCACTCTAAGGTGGGTAATTCGCACGCTGAAATAGTTTCAAAGGGGCTTTCTCTTTTGCAGTAACTACTAACTAACCAACGGCAATCTTTACAGGTGGCGGCAACTTTTTTTGTATTTTGACTGCCAGTAAATGTTTGATCTAAAAATAATTCACCCACGACTCTATAGCCATCTACGGTCGGATCTACCTCCACGCTGCTTTCGACAGGAAAATAAATTAATGCACTAAGTATTAAATCAATCACTTGCCTTAGACCCAGCTAAAAGAATAAAAGTTGCTGGCTTAAGAAATTACTTGCTTTAATCTAAGCAAAGCCTTTTCAACTATGGCTGAAGTTTGCTCAAATTCAAGTAAAAAACCATCATGTCCATATTCAGATTTAACGACCGCCAAAGGATTTGCGGTTGGGATTAAATGGGCTAATTCGTGCTGTTGGCGAATCGGATAAAGCCGGTCTGTATCCACCCCAGCAATAAAAAACTCGGCTTTAATTTGCGACAAGGCTTGGGCAATTCCGCCACGATTTTTACCGATATCAAAAGTGCTCATCGCGTCTGTTAAAACAATGTAACTATTTGCATCAAATCTACGGGCTAATTTATTTGCATGATGATTTAAATATGACTCAACTTCATATAGGTCTTCACGGTCTTTTTGAAGATTTCTACCAAAACGCGACTCTAATTCTGATTCTGAGCGATATGTTAAGTGGGCAAACTTTCTTGCTAAACCAAGGCCAACATGGGGGCCACTGCCTGCTGGTTTGTCGTAGTAATCACCATTGCTCCAATTTAAGTCCGACTTAATCGCATCAATTTGCGCTGACTGGGTGGCGATTTGATCTGCACTCGCCGCAGCACTTGTCGCAATTACGAAAGCGCCAACCAAAGTCTCTGGGTATTCAACCGCCCACTCGATTACGCGCATTCCGCCCATAGAGCCACCCATAATTAAGGCGTACTTTTCTATTTGTAAATATTCGGCTAATAGCTTTTCTAAACGAACTTGATCACTCACTGTAATTCTCGGAAACCTACTACCCCATGGTTTGCCATCGGGGGCGTTAGTTGCTGGGCCAGTTGTTCCTTGGCAACCACCTAAGACGTTGGCGCAAACTACAAACCACTCATTTGGATCAACCACTTTTGCTTCGCCGATTAATCCGTCCCACCAGCCCGGGGTTAGGTGTCCTACTACCGCTTCACCCGCCGCATGAGAATCGCCAGTTAAGGCATGAGCTAAATAAATTGCATTTGATTTATTTTTATTTAATTCACCCCACGTTTCATAGGCAACAGTTACTTCGTCAAATACAAAACCGCTAGTCAGTTTGAAATTTTTAAATTTGACAAACTTACGTTGACCAATGGGGTCGCCCTCCCGCCACGCACCGGTAGCGGGAGGAGGGGTTGAATAATCAATTGCCATACTTTTTACTAAGCGCCTTTTGCAGCTCTAAAGCCGGCGTCTAAGTCAGCCAATATGTCGTTGATGTTTTCAAGACCAACCGCCAAGCGCACCAAGCCAGGAGTAACACCAGCAGCTAACTGCTCTTGCGCAGTCAGTTGTGAGTGAGTAGTAGAGGCAGGGTGAATTACTAATGAGCGAACATCACCGATATTTGCTACATGTGAATGTAATTCCAGCGCATCGACAAACTTTTTACCCGCTTCAATTCCACCCTTTATTTCAAAAGATAGAACTGCTCCGGTGCCTTTTGGCGCGTACTTTTGCCCTAATTTGTACCACTTACTGCCAGGCAGGCCCGCGTAATTAACTTCTAGTACTTCATCGCGCCCCGTTAGCCATTCGGCTACCGCTTGCGTATTTTGTATATGGCGCTCAATTCTTAATGACAAGGTTTCTAAACCTTGTGCAATTAAAAATGCGTTGAACGGCGCTACCGCTGCACCTAAGTCGCGTAGCAAGACAATTCTTGCTCGCAAAATAAATGCTAATTCGCCAAGCGCTTCGGCATAAACCAAGCCATGGTAGGACGGATCTGGTGTGTTGTACTGCGGATACTTCTTCGGATCTTTCGACCAGTCGAATTTTCCGCTATCTACGATTACACCAGCGATGGCAGTGCCATGTCCTCCGATGTATTTAGTCGCAGAATGAACCACGATGTCAGCCCCGTGTTCAAAGGGACGAATTAAATAAGGTGTTGCCACAGTGTTGTCGATAATTAATGGCACGCCATTTTTATGGGCCACATCTGCAACTGCTGTTATGTCCAAAATTTCATTTTTTGGATTAGCAATACTTTCAGCAAAAAACGCCTTGGTATTCGGACGAACCTCTTTTTGCCAAGCAGCTGGGTCAGCCGGATCGCTTACAAAACTCACCGTTATGCCGTATTTTGGCAAGGTGTGATGAAACAGGTTGTATGTTCCACCGTAAAGCGCTGGTGAAGAAACTATGTGATCGCCAGCTTCGGCTAAGTTTAAAATCGCATAAGTTTCAGCGGCTTGTCCTGACGCTAAAAGCAGTGCCCCTACCCCGCCCTCAAGTGAAGCAATACGTTCTTCTACTGCCGCTTGAGTTGGATTCATGATGCGGGTGTAAATGTTGCCGGGCTCAGCTAAGGCAAATAAATCTGCCGCATGCTTTGTGTCTCTAAAGGTGTAAGAGGTGGTTTGGTAAATCGGTAACGCTCTGGCATTAGTTTGTGAATCTGGCGTTTGACCGACATGGATTTGACGAGTTTCGAAACTCCATCCTTGGCTCATTTTTTATTCCTTTTCGTTTGTTGCGGCAATCAGGCGAATGCCGTCTTAAGCACTGATTTTTGAAGATAAATACCAATAGCAAAACAAAACTGTTTGTTATTTTTGGTATTTATATATACAAAGCATCAGTGCCCCTTTTGTCCGACGGGGCCTTGCCTGACGCAAGACCCGCGCTTGCTCGAATACTCGAGCCTGGTCTCATTCCGGAGCACCCCACCGCGGTGGAGGGTTGCCGCTCAGCTAGCCGGTGCTTATCACTGAGGCTCTTAACCTTGAAAGGAATGTTAGCGCAATTTAATTCTTATCTCAACCGGTGGGGGCAAAGCAGTCAGCAAACTTCCAAGGCGGAAGCCCACTTTTAATCGCGCTCATGGTGAGCAATGAAAGCCGATAGGTCTCGTCAATTGCTAAGGCCTCATTAGTGGCCGACTCTGCCCAGACCGCTTCGCCCAGCTGCCAAAGCCAAATTGCTAAAACTGCCAAAACCCCTTTTACTTCATCATTAGCAGCAGTTTGAATCAGTGGCAAAAGTCGTGCCTTAATTGAATGCAGCAAAGTTAATGGTGCCTGCGCTATCTGGATTTCGCCCAATACTTCGCTGATTAATTTATCTCGCAAAGTGATGTTTTGGCAGATCATTATTAATTCTGCTTGCGCTAAATCATTTAACTCACTGTCTTGATCTAAAAGATTGACCAAACCACGATTATAGAGATTCTCTGACCAAGCCGCTGTCTTTATTTGCTGCTGTGATGCTCGTAGTTTTTTTAACGCTTTATTGAGTGACTTACTCTCTTTAGTGGGTAGAAAGTAATCTGCTATCTCTTCTCTTGAAGATAATACAGATTTACCGGCTGAGATTAATTGAAGCTTTTCTAATGAGGTATCACTTGGTAACGGCCAACCAGTTTGCGAACAGCAATCGTCCGTTTCACACAACAAAGATCCATAATGCTCACCAGTAACCCAGTAAGCATCGCTCGCCTCACAAATCTCTTTTTGGGCGAGGACTAATTCTTTTATTGTTGGACCAAATCTTGGCTTTGCTTCATCCGCAAAAAGTGCAGTTATTACCCCATCAATGTCAGAATTTACTTTTGCTGCTGTGAGGCTTTTCATGGCAGAATTTACTATTTGCTCATGATCTAGATTTGTTAAATCTAAGCGAATTGCCATCACGAATTTATTTATTTTCTGATTTAACGCAATCAGCACCAGGCTGTTGATAGGCGCGAAGCCCAAGATGTGTGGAATTGCTGCCAATAAAGAGGCTGGGCCTTTATTGTGTTTATTTGGATTATTTTCATTCATGTTATTTATGATGTGCCAAACGGACCAAAGGGCTCAGGTAATGGGACAAATTTGGGATAAAACTAACCTGTGTAGAACCTACTCTTCAATTTTGACGGACTTAATGGTCGCCTTCCAGCTTCCGCTTGGGGCTTTAACCTCAACAACATCGCCCTTTTTAGCCCCCATCAAGGCTGTGCCCAGTGGTGAATCGGAGGCAATTCGCTCATCGTCAATATGTGCTTCAGTGCTGTGAACAACTCTCACTTTAAATTTATCGGTTTCAGTGTGGACACTTACGATGGTCCCAAGGGTAACTGTGCCATCAAAACTTTCTACATCTATCGCACCCGCCATAGCAATCAATGAATCTAATTCGTCTGCTTCTTCAGTTAAACGAGTAAATTCTTGAACGACACCTTCATCTCGGTCGGTAGCACCAATTAATGGTTTAAAACCTGGCAAAACTTCGTTGCGCAAGTGATCCACTCGAACCTGCAGCTCTGCTTTGCCAGCTTTGGTGAGTAACAACTTGTCGACATTTTCTGCCATAAAACTCCCCTTTGGGTCAGGCCCCTATTTTAGCCACTATTGCTGAATTTGTAGATGACCTAAGTCACTTATTTACTTTTAATTGCCAATAAACAACACTTATTAAGCCCAATATCACTTGTGGCAAATAATAAATCGTGCGCCACATCAAAATACTCGCACTTGCCGCCGGCAGTGATGCACCAAAACCAATTAATAAAGCCAGCATTAATCCATCTGTTGTGCCAATACCGCCAGGGGTTAGTGGCACCAGTGTTACCAACCTCGCAAAGGCAAATGCCACAAAGATCTCAAAAAAGCTTATTTCTTGCCCAAAAGCAAAAAGTGCTATCGGCAGCGTAGAAAACATCGCTAACTGAATGGCAATACTTGTTAGTAAAACTTGAAACCATTTTGCTTTTAGTATTTCATAGGTTGAGTTTCTAAATTTTGTAAAAGATATTCTTTTTTCACTTTTTATTAACTGCATAAATCGAGCGAATATATTCTCAATTTTGTTGCCAAATACTTCACTTCTTAAAACCATGATAAAAGAGGTAATCAAAAGCACCAATAAAATTGAGGCAATTTGTGCTGGTAGCACAAGTTTTTCAGGCCTCACCCCAGAGATTGCTAAAAGCACAAATGAGATCATCGGCATAATTAAAGTCATCATCACATTAAAGACACTGGTGATTGAAATGGTGGCACTACTCGCGACAGCACTAATGCGAAACGATCTCATAAATACATAAATAATCGGTACGCCAATACTGCCCCCCGCCGGCAAGGTATTTGCTATGGCAAAGGCAGCCTGCCTAATCACAAACGCTCGGCGATAGCTGAGTTTTGGTGTGGTTATTTTGTACGGCAGTGGATAAATCAAGATATTTACGATTGCCACAACCACTAAAAGCGCAAGATATTCTGGCGCCAGACTAAACGCTAATTGCCTCGTGCTTTGCCAGTCCCCGTAATTAGCAAACCAATTTATGCCAAACGCCAAAATTATTGAGGTTAAAATTAAAGTTAATACCGCTTTACGGTTTAGCTTCATCTTGATTCTCGATTTCATCTTTTAGTCTGGTTAACGACTTTCTTGCCTCTTTAGGATCAGTAGTTAGCCAAAACGGCGGAAGGCTATTGATTAACCGCTTAGAATAATTAGCGTTAACCAATCTTGGGTCTAACACTGCCACCATTCCTTTATCTTGACTGCTTCTGATTAATCGGCCCACACCTTGCGCTAACAACAATGCTGCTTTGGGTAATGAAACTGAGGCAAAGCCGCTGCGCCCTTGCGAATCTGCCAAAGCGCTACGCCCCGAAATAATTGGATCATCTGGCCGTGGGAACGGGATCTTGTCGATGATCACCAAACTGGCACTGGCACCTGGGATGTCAACACCTTGCCATAAACCGATGGTTCCGATTAAAACACTGGTTTCATCTTTAGTGAATTCATCAATTAAAAAACTCATCGGCTCGCCTTTTTTTGCAATTAATAAATTTAGTTCTAATTGCGCTAAGGCTTCAGCGGCTTGCGTAACTGCTCGCCAACTGCTCATTAAAAGTAATGACCTACCACCCATCGCATTTATTAAATCTTTCATTTCATCTAATGCTTCAGTTGTTAACCCATCACGACTTGGGGTGGGTAGATGCGAAGCCACATATAAAATCCCTTGTTTAGAAAAGTCAAATGGGCTGCCCACATCTAAAGTTGTAACTTCGTCTGGTTTTAACCCTAAACCGTGCGCAAGTGAATCAAAATTATCTGCTACTTTTAATGTGGCACTAGTTAATACCACTGGCTTTTTATCAAATAAATTTTCTTTTAAAATTGCCGCCACACTTAAAGGTGCCAAATTTAATGTTTGACGCCTTGATTCGTCCACCCAGAGCACGCTGTATTCGTCTAACTGCAAAATTGCACCAACCGCTTGATGCACTTCTTCTAATTCACCTCGCGCACGTTGATAAGCAGCGCTTTCTTCTAAATCATTTGCTTCGGGTTTGTTTTTTCTCATTTGGGTAATAGTTAGATGCAATACATCTCTCACTCGTGCTAAGGCACTTGCTAAAGAGTTTGAGATCTCAACAATTCTGCCTGGTGTGAGCTCTTGCACGATTAGCCCTAAACCCTCAGCCGCATCATCGATATCTTGTAAATCTTCAACTTCAATAAATCGCCGTGCGGCATTAGCGCAACGCTGCACAATGGTTGGGCTGACTTGTTTACTTACTGCGCTAGTTGCGCGATCAATTAATTCGTGGCCCTCGTCAATAATCACTGCGACGTGCTCTGGCAAAACTGGTAAGCCTTCAATCGCGTCTATTGCTAAAAGTGCGTGATTGGTGATGATCAAATCAGCACTGCGGGCGTTCTCTTTTGCGATTTCACTAAAGCAATCTTGGGCAAAAGAACACTTCTGCGCCCCGATACATTCTCGCCCCGTTACCGACACCCCGCGCCAAAGTCTTTGATCGATTCCTTCTGGCAAATCATCTCTATCGCCAGTATTAGTTTGCTCGATCCACTTGTTTAGTTTTTTGGCTTGCTGCGCCAGATTAGAAATCGGAACTTCAAATAAGCCATCGGCTTCTTCTTCGGGGCCTCGGCTTACTTTGTCTAAACAAACATAATGATTTCTACCCTTTAAAATTGCCCAAGATATTTCACGATTTAACACTTTGCCAACTTGTTGGCTAATTGCTGGCAAATCTCTTTGCAAAATTTGTCGCTGCAGCGCCAAGGTGGCAGTGGCAATGACCACTGGTTGATTAAAAGTTAGCGCTGGCGCAAGATAGGCCAGTGACTTTCCGGTGCCAGTGCCGGCTTGCACTAGTAAGTGTTTGTGTTCTTTAATGGCCGTTTCTACCGCTAGAGCCATCTGGTTTTGACCAGCCCGCGGCTCACCACCTACCGCTAACACTGCCGCGGCCAGCACTTGTTCGGTATTGCTCATACTTTTGCCAGATTTAATTGATGAGCAAGTTGCGCTGGCACTAAAGCCGAAATTTGCATGCCGGATTCTAAGTTTTCAAGTGAATTTAACCGCCCCACTTGATGAATCTTTGCTAACAAATCACCCCGCGAGTACGAAATCACCCCATCGAACTCAACGGTTGGATCTGGCAATGCTTTTTCAATTTCGACCCAAAGCTCATCCAAACCAATTGCTTTATGCGCCGAGACAAAAATTGCTTGCGAGAATTCGCGTTCTAATTCAGCCAAAGTATCTGAATCTAATAAATCAATTTTGTTTAAAACTAATATTTCTCTAATATTATCGCCACCGATTTCGTTAAGGACTTCTCTTACCGCGAGGTATTGACCGTGCGGATCCTCATCAGAGGCATCAACTACATGCAGAATTAAATCTGCATCGCTAACCTCTTCTAAGGTGCTTCTAAAAGCATCTACTAACTGGTGGGGTAAGTGTCTAACAAAGCCCACTGTGTCACTAATAGTGACTTCACGACCCGAAGGGGCATTTGTCTTTCTAACTGTTGTATCAAGTGTGGCAAAAAGTGCATCTTCAACTAATACCTCACTGCCCGTAATGCGGTTTAGCAAACTAGATTTACCCGCGTTGGTATAACCGGCGATTGCAATGGCTGGGGTATTGCTATTTCGTCTGACGGCTCGTTGCGTATCGCGAGTTTTAGCCATTTGTTTTATTTCTCTTTTTAATTTGACCATTGAATCTCTAATTCGGCGGCGATCTGTTTCAAGTTTTGTTTCACCAGGGCCTCTGGTACCAATCCCCATTCCGCCACCGCTAGCGGCTTGACGGCTTAGTGCATCACCCCAACCACGTAGTCGTGGCAACATGTACTGCATTTGTGCGAGCGCAACTTGCGCTTTACCGTCTCTACTTTTAGCGTGCTGGGCAAAAATATCTAAAATTAACCAAGTTCGATCAATCACTTTTACTTTTACAACTTCTTCTAAGTGACGTAATTGACCAGGTGATAGTTCGCCATCAAAAATAACTGTGTCAGCTTTGTGTTTAGCAACAATCTGCTTTAGCTCTAATGCTTTACCTGAGCCGATATAAGTAGCAGTGTCAGGTACATCGCGTCTTTGAATCACGCCATCTAAAACTACCGATCCAGCAGTTTCGGCTAAACGAGCAAGTTCTGTTAAAGATCTTTCGGCTTGCTCCCAACTGCCGTCAATCCATACCCCAGCAAGTACTACTCGCTCGATTCTAAGTTTGCGATATTCAACTTCAGTGATTTCTTCTAATTCAGTAGAAAGACTCGGTACCCGACGTAACGCCGCTCTATCAGAAACCTCTAAATCTGATAGTGAAAAAGGTTCACTCATTAAATGTTCAATACTCCACTTGCCACAAACTCAATTGGGCCTGTCATTAAAATCCCATCTGCCACAAAATCTATTTTTAATTGCCCGCCCACCAAATTAACTAAGATTTGATCTTGGTTGGTTTCAGATCTGATAACTGCCGCCACCGCACACGCGCCAGTGCCGCAAGAGAGTGTTTCGCCACTACCCCGCTCGTGCACTCTGACATTAACTTCATTGGCTGATAATTTTTGAACAAATTCAACATTAACGCCATCTTCAAATACCCCAGTTGTGAGAAGTGTTGGGGCAGATTGCAAATTACCAACACTTGCTAAATCATCCACCATAACAACGGCATGTGGATTTGGCGCAGTAACGGCTTGCGCTTGATAACTTTTACCAGCATGAGTAATAGCTAATTCGTTAGGCAATATTTCGACTTTTGGCATACTTACCGTGACAGTATTTGAATCAATAATTGTGGCTTTAACAATCCCGGCACGTGTTCTAAATTCAAAATTCTTCTCTTTAACTAACTTCTCTTTAAATAAGTAAGCCGCGAACACTCTTGCACCGTTGCCACACATGCTTGCTAAAGAACCATCAGAATTGCGATAATCCATTAAATACAATCCATCCGCCTGCAGCACTACTCGCAAAATGCCATCGGCGCCCAAACCAAAGTGTCGATCACACATTTTTTTTATCTGGGCTTCATCAAGTACTAAATCACCATCGATATCACTAATTACAATAAAGTCATTACCTGTGCCGTGAGCCTTCTCGAAGTTTATTTGCCTCATTTGCCAACTAGCCTATGGGTTTGCGCAAGTAAATCCTCATCTTGTGCACTGAGCCAGACGATTTTTTCATCCCTTCTAAACCATGCCAACTGACGACGGGCAAATTTACGGGTGGCAAGCACAGTTGCAGATTTCGCTTGGCTTACATCACATCTCTCGTTTAGTAAATCTAAAACCTGACTTACCCCAAGTGCTTTGCTTGCCGTCACCCCTAACTCCCCAGCCAACCCTTGAACTTCTTTTACGATGCCATCTTCAAACATTTTTTCTACTCTTAATTCGATCCGGGCATCAAGCGAGTCTCGGGCTAAATCAATAGCGATTCTCACATCGTCAAATATCGAATTTGCCTTTGGCAAAGTGGCGCTGAAGGGTTCGCCGGTTATTTCAATTACTTCTAAGGCGCGAATAATGCGTCTTATGTTGTTAGGCAAAATACTCGCAGCAGCTTTTGGGTCTTTTTCTTTTAATTCGCCATAGAGGTCTTCGCCTTGATCTGCTCTGGCTTGGTATCGATCTCGAATTATTTTTTCAGTTTTTTGAAATTTTAAATCGTCTAACACTGCTGTTACGTATAGCCCTGAGCCACCAACCAATATGGGGTACTTATCGCGTGAGAGCACATCTTCAATAGCACTTCTTGCTAAGGCTTGATACTCAGCAACACTGGCTTCTTGTGATACTGAATATATATCTAAAAGATGATGCGGCACCCCTTTGCGATTTTGCTTCGATACTTTTGCCGTTGCAATATCGAGCCCTTTATAAAGTTGCATTGCATCAGCATTAATTATTTCGCCATCAATTTTTAGTGCTAATTCAATTGCTAAATCAGATTTACCCACCGCGGTAGGGCCTACGATTGAAATTACTTTTTTCACGAGTTTTTGATTAAAACCGGCATCCCTAGTGTGACGGCATTGCTTTTTTCACTATTGCGGGCCTCCCAAAAGTCGCCCGCCTTTGACCTTCTAACTTCACAACCAGCATCTGCCACTAAGTGATACGGGGCGGCATAAGTAATTTCGGTTGTTACAAAATCACCCGGGCGAATATTTTGGCTCTCGTCATATGCAAAGTGCACTAAGCGATTCTCTTTTGTTCTGCCTGACATGCGATGAGTCGCGCTATCTTTTTTACCCTCTTTAGGTGCCACTAGTACTTCTACTTTTTTACCGATTTGATTAATGTTTTCTTCCCAAGCAATTTGATTGACTACTTTTAATAATCTTTCAAATCTCTCTTGCACTAGCGCTTGTGGGATTTGATTTGGTAATTCAGCCGCTGGGGTGCCGGGGCGTTTTGAGTATTGAAAGGTGTAAGTGGCAGCAAATCTTGCCTTTTGTATTACCTCAATAGTTTCTTGTAGATCTTCTTCAGTTTCACCCGGAAACCCAACTATCACATCAGTAGTTAATGCTGCTTGTGGCAGATGTTTTTTAACATTTTCAATTATTTCTAAATATCGCTCTTTACGGTATGAGCGACGCATCGCTTTTAATATTTGATCACTGCCTGATTGCAGTGGCATGTGAAGTTGCGGCATCACATTAGGGGTTTCTTTCATAGCTAAAATAACATCTTCTGTGAAGTCTTTAGGGTGAGGTGAAGTAAATCTAACTCGCTCTAATCCTGTTATCTCACCGCACGCGCGTAGTAATTTTGAAAAAGCCGCAGGCTCACCAAATTCAACCCCATAAGAATTAACATTTTGCCCCAGCAAAGTAACTTCAACTACCCCATCATCAACTAGTGCTTTAATTTCATCCAAGATCTCACCCGCTCGGCGATCTTTTTCTTTACCGCGCAAAGTTGGGACAATGCAAAAAGTGCAAGTGTTATTACAACCCACGCTAATTGATACCCAAGCCGAGTAAGAAGATTCTCGTTTGCTTGGTAAATCAGACGGAAACACTTCTAAACTTTCTAAAATCTCTATCTGCGCTTCTTTTTGACTTCTGGCTCGCTCTAACAACACCGGTAGCGCATTGACATTATGAGTACCAAACACCACATCAACCCAAGGGGCACGCTTTAAAATCTCACCGCGATCTTTCTGCGCTAAACAGCCACCTACCGCAATTTGTAAATTTGGGTTTTTTATCTTTTCTTGCACCAACATGCCTAAGGTGCCGTATAACTTATTGTCGGCGTTTTCTCTAACTGCACAAGTATTTAAAACAATCACATCGGCTGAATCACCTAAAGACTCGCTAAAACCTGCCTGCTGCAATAGGCCAGCTAACCGCTCAGAGTCATGCGCATTCATCTGGCAGCCGAAGGTCGTAACTTTGTAGGTACCTTTATTCATCAAGTACCTAGATTACGGCCTCACTCGCGCGCTGGCCCAATCGCTTAATAAACAGCGCTTGAAAATCTAGTTTCGCTCAACCGTCTGATTAATCAGCACGGTCTTTTCACTTGGCGTAGTGAGTGAAACATTCACTTCACACATCTCACCCTTTTTGACGATTACACGCCTGCCCTTGACCCAGCAACTTGCCTCATCTGCTGTTGAGATGCTTAGGCTGTAATTTGCCGGGGCTTTTGGCAATCTGATTTTACGAGCAGTTGTTTCATCAGGGATTCGACTAGCAACAAGCAACGCAAACTTATTAACTTGTCTTTTTTCTTTGCCCGCTATAGCTAGATCTGTAATCTGATCTTCTAAGTCACTCATCATCGCTTGGGTAGTAATCGCTACCGGAATATATGAACAAACTTGTCCACTCTGATCGGCTAGTGCCCAGTCGGTGCAAACTTGCTTTCCGGGATTTAACTCTGCTTGTCTTTTTGCACGTGCGCGGGCAAGTTGTTCACCTGCCATATTTGTCGCCCACTGGTCTAACAAAGCAGCGCGCTCTTGTGGTGAATAATCAAATGTTTGATTATTCACGCCGTAGCGTAAAACTGCATATTGTGGATCTGCTTCAAGTTCAGCGCGAATTTTTGTATAAACAGAATTAGTGCGATCTGTTGCCACAACTGCTTGAGTTTGTACCGGAACAATTGTGCATACCCCGCCACTACCTGAGCCTGAATACTGTGAGGTGTAACTCCAATTTCTACAAACCTGCACACCTGGGTTTCGCGCTGCTTCTGCCTCTGCTTCACGTTGCGCATTCTCTTGTAATGAGCGAATAGTTGATTGCTCTTGTTTGTACTCTTGCACCGCAGCAGCAACATCTAAAGTGCCGCCTGAATCTCTATAAGCCTGATGTAAATCCCCACCGATTAAATAAACGTCCCAATCTTGTTGCTGTACGCAAACTAGCGAACCTCCCACTCCGGTTCGAATTGGGTGAGAGCTGGGGCAACTCGCACTTTGATCTTCGTAAGTAACTGTTTCACCGCCATAATTTGGATCTGAAGCGATGGCGGGATTACTAAAAACCAAACTCGCCAACACTAAAATCAAACTCATCAAAAATCGTTTCATTATTACCCCCAATAGATACTTTTAAGGTAACAGATTGGGCTGACAGAAAAAAATCAATTAATTTTCGAAAACAACCTCATCGGGCATATCCGATACGATTTCTTTAGCTACGCGATAACAAAGGTTAGATGGGTAGCCCTTACGCGCTAAAAACCCAACTAAGCGCCTTATTTGAGTGTCTCTGTCCTCTCTTTGCAGGGCGCGATACTTTTTAGCCGCTAATTTTTTAGCACTTTCATATTCTTCTTCTTGTGAAATCTCACCCATTGCTTCTTGCACTGAGTCATCACAGACCCCTTTTTGCCTTAATTCTTGGCGTAAAACACTGCCAGCAAGTCCTTTTGATTTATGGCGGGTGGATACCCAAGTTTTAGCAAAATCATCATCATTGATTAAGCCCACCTCTTCAAGGCGATCGAGTGCCTCTTTGGCAATATCTTCGCTAAAAGATTTTTCTCGCAGCTCTTTTGCTAATTCGCTTCTGGTGCGAGCGCGTGAATTGAGTCTTTTTAATACATAGTCTTTAGCGGCTTGAGTTTGATCAGATCTAGCCGCTGGTAGATCTGCCTCGGCTACTAATTGCAAATGGCGCCCATTTGATTGAGCGCCATTCGTAAGATCTGTCATTTATTCAGCTTTAGCTATAGGGACAACGTCAGCATCTTTTTGTTGACCTAATCCTTTATCGGCTTTGATCTTTTCTTCAATATCAAGCGCTAAATCAGGATTGTCTTTTAAGAAGGTGCGAGCATTTTCTTTACCTTGACCCAGTTGATCCCCGTTATAGGTATACCAAGATCCACTCTTTTTAACGATCTCACACTCAACACCCATATCGATCAATGAACCTTCACGAGAGATTCCTTCACCAAAAATGATGTCGAATTCTGCTTGTTTAAAGGGTGGCGCAACTTTGTTTTTAACAACCTTGACGCGAGTTCTGTTACCAACTGCATCTGTGCCATCTTTTAAGGTTTCAATGCGTCGAATATCTAAACGAACTGAGGCATAA
This sequence comes from uncultured Bifidobacterium sp., assembly GCA_964639395.1. Taxonomy (GTDB): domain Bacteria; phylum Actinomycetota; class Actinomycetes; order S36-B12; family UBA5976; genus ATZT02. The sequence continues at coordinate 2,122 of CAZXCT010000011.1, read as the reverse complement.
AACTTCAATGCCTTACCGCCAGTAGTTGTTTCAGGCGAACCAAACATTACGCCGATTTTGTCACGAAGTTGGTTGATAAAAATTGCGGTGGTATTGGTACCACTTATCGCACCAGTCATCTTGCGAAGTGCCTGGCTCATTAGCCGTGCTTGCAAGCCCATGTGGCTATCGCCCATTTCGCCTTCGATTTCAGCGCGAGGTGTTAAAGCAGCAACTGAGTCGATAACTAAAATTGTTAATGCGCCTGAACGAACTAACATGTCTGCAATTTCTAAAGCTTGTTCACCAGTATCTGGCTGGCTGACTAATAAAGCATCAATGTCTACACCCAAAGCTTTTGCATATTCAGGATCAAAGGCGTGCTCCGCATCGATGAAGGCTGCGATACCGCCAGCTTTTTGTGCTGAAGCGATTGCATGCAAAGCAATAGTGGTTTTACCTGATGATTCAGGACCATAAATTTCTACAACGCGGCCTCTTGGCAAGCCGCCAATTCCTAGTGCGATATCTAATGCCACGGAACCGGTTGGGATAACTTCTATCGCAACGCGTTCTTCGGCACCCATCCGCATAACCGAACCTTTACCGAATTGACGCTCAATCTGTGACAATGCTGCGTCTAAAGCTTTATCACGATCATTTACTGCTGATGCCATTTTGATGACCCCTTCTTTGGGCTGTTTGATTTGTTGACTTTCTAAGGCTAAGCCTCAGCACCGACAAATCCGTCCAGCCAAAAAAACCTGTGGACTAACTGCTGGGGTTAAAGATAGTCCGAACACCTGTTCGAACCAAGTAAGACACGCCGCCTGCATCAGAGTTTGC
>CAZXCT010000011.1:0-1197 GCA_964639395.1 uncultured Bifidobacterium sp. | reverse complement strand
TCCCAGATGGTTTTTGTCTCAAATCCCAGGTCAATTGCCTGCACCACGCTGATGCCACCCAACTCGGGCAGGATGAAATCTTTAGCCCAGCTTTTGGCATATTCATGGCCAAAATGGGACTCCATTCGAATCCAAAATTCTGATAGACGCATTAGCGAATAATGTAATAGCCAATGGACATCTACCCCGCCACCTTGTTGGCGCGTTGGATTTTGGGTTGGGTGATTTGGCGGCCCTTTCGCGAGATCAAAGCGCAAAGCGCAAAAACCTCACCAAAAATTGCTGTGATTATCCCTGCCCGCAACGAGGCTAAAAATATTGCCAAACTCTTGCTCTCACTAAATGCGCAAACCTATAAGAATTTCGAAACCTTAATTGTGGACGATCACTCAACTGACGCTACGGCGCTGATTGCCCAAAACCTTAATTTTCGTGTGTTGAGCAGTGCAGATTTACCAAGTGGTTGGACGGGCAAATCATTTGCCCTCTCGCAAGGGGTAAAGGCAACGGATTCTGAGCTGCTGCTATTTATTGACGCTGATTGTGAACTTAAAAATAATCTAATTGAAAGTCTGCTCGCAGAATATGAAAAAACCCAAGGCATAGTTTCGCTACAGCCCTATCACAAAACAAAAAAGCCCTATGAAAACCTCTCATCCGTATTTAACTTAATCGGCGCATTAGGGGCAAAACTGGGTAAGCCAACCGGGCAAGCCTTTGGCCCTTGTCTTTTAATTTCACGCGCTGACTACAAAAAAATCGGCACCCATGAGGCTATTAAAGAACAAGTACTTGAAGATCGCGCCTTAGGTGAATTAGCGCAAAAATCTCAACTCAACGTCCGGGCCTTGGCTGGTGGGGGTTTGATTAGCTTTCGCATGTATCCCGATGGCATTAAATCGCTATCGCAAGGATTTATAAAAAATATGGCGCAAGGCTCTGTCGGATTAGGGTTTTGGCCTTTTGTTTTATTGTTTGCCTGGTTTAGTGGCTTGGCAGCAGCCGCCTGGGAGCTGCCCTTTGCCTTTTTGGCTTGGCCAGTCACCGGCGTTGCCCCAAGTTTGTATCAATATATTTTGACGATTGGCTTTGGAATCCAGTTTTATATCATGAGCCGGCGGCTAGGTAGTTTTGGTTTTAATGTTTTTTGGTATCCACTGCAAGTAGCCTTCTTTTTAATAATATTTTTTACTTCCG
>CAZXCT010000010.1:0-24194 GCA_964639395.1 uncultured Bifidobacterium sp. | reverse complement strand
AGTGCGAGCACTGATTTCACAGGATTTCACCGCAGCGTTTAAGAATGTTGATGTGTTAATTTCGCCAACCTCACCGACAACTGCCTGGAACCTAGGAGAGCGAGTAGATAATCCATTAGCAATGTATCTAGCAGATTTGGCCACACTGCCACCAAGTTTGGCTGGCGTTCCTGCAATTAGCGTGCCAATTGGACTAGCCAAAGAAGATCAAATGCCAGTGGGATTACAAATAATCGCCCCAGCAATGAGCGACCATAAAAACTATCAAGTTGCAGCAGTGATAGAAAAAGCACAGGGTGAGTTACTAATTAACAAAATTGGCGACTTGGCGAGTAAATCATGAAATTACTTGAAGCAATTGAAAAATTTGAGCCAGTAATCGGCTTAGAAACTCACGTTGAATTATCAACAAAGTCTAAAATGTTTTGTGGTTGTTCAACCGTATTCGGTGCTTCACCAAATACTCAAGTCTGCCCCACCTGCTTAGGGCTACCTGGCGCCTTGCCAGTACCTAATAAAACTGCGATCGAGTCAGCGATTCGAATTGGCTTGGCTTTGAATTGTCACGTAACTGAATTTTCTCGCTTTGCACGAAAAAATTATTTTTACCCTGATATGCCAAAAGATTTTCAAACCAGTCAATACGATGAGCCATTTTGCGTCAATGGTTATTTAGACGTATCGGTTGAGACCGATGAGGGCGAGAAGGTATTTCGAGTTGAAATTGAAAGAGTTCATCTAGAAGAAGACACCGGAAAACTCACCCACACCGGTGGCGCTACCGGCCGTATTCATGGGGCTGATTATTCACTAGTTGATTACAACCGTGCTGGTATTCCACTTGTCGAAATAGTTACCAAGCCAGTTGCGGGCACGGGTAAATATGCCGGTGCAGTTGCTAAAGCTTATGTGAGCGAATTAAGAGATTTGTTAAGAACATTAGGTGTTTCTGATGTGCGAATGGAAGAAGGCTCATTGCGGTGTGATGTAAACCTTTCATTAAATCCAATTGGCGCAAATACTTGGGGAAAACGCACCGAAACTAAAAATGTGAATTCACTTCGTTCTGTAGAAAAAGCAGTCAATAGCGAAATCGAACGTCAAGCTGATGTTTTGACTAAGGGTGAAAAGGTCACGCAAGAAACTCGACATTTTCATGAAGATTCTGGTACTTCATCAAGTGGTAGAAGTAAAGAAGAAGCAGAAGATTATCGATACTTTCCTGAGCCAGATTTGGTTCCGGTGATTGCGGATCAAAAATGGATAGACCTACTTAAGTCTGACCTACCCGAAGCACCATCAGTACAAAGAAAACGTCTTGCCAACGAATGGGGCTTTAGCGAAGAAGAAATGCGTGACGTTGTGAGCTTAGGAGCGATTGACTTGATAGCGCAAACTATTCAGGCAGGGGCAAGCGCCCAAGCAGCACGTAAGTGGTGGCTCGGAGAATTAGCACGCCGTGCAACGGAACTTGATAAAGAATTAACTGAATTAAATGTCACTGCTGCTGATATTTGTGAGATAGAGAATTTGGTACAGACTGAAGCGTTAACCGACAAATTAGCTCGCGCGGTGCTTGATGGGCTAATCAACAAAGAGGGCTCCATTAGTGAAATTATTCAAAAAAGACAATTGATTGTATTGAGTGACGACGCAAGCTTGATTCCGGTTATTCAGGCGGCAATCTTGGCAAATCCAGATATTGTTGAAAAGGTAAAAGCGGGTAAGTTGCAAGCGCTAGGCCCGATATTAGGCGCTGTGATGAAAGAAACTCAAGGCAAAGCGGACGCCGCAAAAGTCAGATCTTTAGTATTAAAAGAACTCAAGGTAGAGGGGTAATCCGAATGGATATGAAGCCGCGAAGTAAAGAGGTCACTGAGGGTTTTGAGCGCGCACCAGCCAGAAGCATGTTACGAGCAATCGGCATGCAAGATGAAGATTTTAAAAAGCCACAAATTGGTGTCGCGAATTCTTGGAATGAAATCACCCCTTGCAATATGACCTTGCGCCGTCTCGCTGAAAAAGTAAAAGAAGGCGTGAGAGATGCTGGCGGCTACCCGATGGAATTTGGAACAATCACAGTTTCAGATGGAATCTCAATGGGTCATGAGGGAATGCGCGCTTCGTTAGTAAGCCGCGAAATTATTGCCGACTCAGTTGAAGCGGTGATGCATGCAGAAAGACTAGACGGCTCAGTAACGCTAGCCGGATGCGATAAGTCTTTACCAGGAATGTTAATGGCGGCAGCTCGTTTAGATTTAGCAAGTGTATTTGTTTACAACGGAACAATCATGCCCGGAAGATTAAATGATCAAGATCTAACTTTGCAAGATGTTTTTGAAGCAGTTGGGGCATGTGCGCTAGGCAAAATTACAGAAAAAGAATTAGCAGATATTGAAAAAAATGCTTGCCCAGGTGAAGGTGCTTGTGGGGGAATGTTCACCGCAAACACAATGAGCAGTGTGGCAGAGGCAATCGGTATGGCGCTACCAGGAAGCGCATCAGCGCCCGCCTTAGATCGTTCGCGCGAAACTGATGCCTATGAGGCCGGTAAAGCCGTAGTCAATTTAATAAGTAAAGGTATAACTGCGCGCGACATTATGACTAAAAAAGCATTTGAAAACGCCATCACAATTGTTATGGCCTTGGGTGGATCCACAAATGCAGTTTTGCACCTTTTAGCAATGGCGCATGAGGCTCGCGTGGATATCACCATGGATGACTTCAACCGCATTGGGGACAAAACCCCGCACTTAGCCGACGTTAAACCTTTTGGCCGTTACGTTATGAATGATTTGCATAAAATTGGTGGGATCCCGGTTGTCCTAAAGGCGCTGATGGACGCTGGTTTAATCCATGGTGACGCCATGACGGTAACCGGAAAAACCATGGCAGAAAATTTAGCCAAGATTAATCCACCAGATCCTGATGGCAAAATTATCTTTGCTGTTAAAAATCCCATCCATAAAACAGGTGGTCTCGTAATTCTTAAAGGCTCTCTAGCACCAGAAGGTGCAGTAATCAAAGCAGCCAGTATCGATGAGCCAATTTTTGAAGGTACCGCAAAAGTTTTTGATGACGAAAAAGACGCCATGGAAGCACTAACCCACGGAAATATCGTTAAAGGTGACGTAGTTGTTATTCGTTATGAAGGACCGCAAGGTGGCCCCGGCATGCGCGAGATGCTCGCAGTAACTGGTGCAATCAAAGGAGCCGGCTTAGGTAAAGATGTAATGCTGGTTACTGACGGAAGATTCTCAGGAGCTACTGCCGGCTTTTGTATAGGTCACGTAGCACCAGAAGCAACACATGGCGGGCCGATTGGTCTGGCAAAAACTGGCGACAAGATTCGCTTAGACATGAACACCAAGACATTAGATCTATTGGTGGATGCTGAGGAATTAGATAAGCGCAAAAAAGAATTCAAACCAGCCGAACCGCGCTACACCACCGGCGTATTAGGAAAATACGCCAAACTTGTTGGGTCTGCTGCCTACGGTGCAGTTTGTGACTAACTAGAGTGACATTAGACGTAAACAATTTTTGAATAGGATAACAATGAAGCCAGAAACAAAACTTGGTAAAAATCTACAAACTTTTAATCGAATTGCTGGATTGACTCACTTAATTCAAGGGGTTGCGCTTTTCTTTATTCTTAATGATGCAGCCAGAATCCCTGTTATTACTCGATTCTTTACCGAAACGGCAGAAGGAATTCGCCCAGAGACTGAACTTTTATTCGAATTTCCGATTGCCTATATAGCACCTATTTTTCTTTTATTGTCGGCACTTGCACATTTTATAATCTCTGCTCCTTTTTATGTACGTCGCTATGAGCAAAATATCCAAAATGGTATTAACCCACTTCGCTGGTGGGAATACTCAATCAGCTCTTCATTGATGCTTGTTGTGCTAATGATGCTGGGTGGTTTGATTGAAGTAGCTACTGTTGTGTTTATTTTTACACTTAACTTTGTTATGAACTTGATGGGCTTGATGATGGAAAAGTACAACCAACTAACTCAAAAAACAAGTTGGCTTCCTTTCAACATCGGAGTGGTTGCTGGGATTGTGCCTTGGATCATGGGTGGCATTTACTTTTGGGTTTCAACCAGAAATATTGCCGATGCTATTCCGGGATACGCGCAATTTGGTTTTCTTTTGACCTTTCTATTTTTTAATAGTTTTGCTATCAATATGTGGCTGCAATACAAGAAAATTGGAAAATGGAAAGTTTATGCTTATGGGGAAAAGGCCTATATCGTGTTGAGCCTTACCGCAAAGTCTGCGCTTGGCTGGATCATCGTGCTTGGCACCTTAAACATCTAGCTCTGCAGTGCTTGTGAGCCCAACCCTCATCTTGTGGGGTTGGGCTTTATGCGTTACCCTTTTATCAAATGCTTACTAACCTCGTAGTAGTTAGAGAGCGCGTCGGCTAGCTAGACCCAGCCAACGCGCCACCCTCCGATGCCTCTGGGCCGGGGGGTTTTTTGTTACTCGAGTTAGGTAAGTGAAAGACTAGGCACAGAAGAGAGAGTTTGATGAGCGAACAACTGACAGGTGCCCAGAGCTTAATTAGGTCGTTAGAAATGGCCGGGGTTGAAACCATTTTTGGTATCCCAGGCGGAGCGATCTTGCCAGCTTATGACCCATTGATGGATTCAAAAAAGATCCGTCACATTTTGGTGCGCCATGAGCAAGGTGCTGGACATGCGGCAGAAGGTTACGCCTTGGCAACTGGTCGCGTTGGTGTTTGCATGGCAACTAGTGGGCCGGGAGCGACAAATTTAGTAACACCGATTGCAGATGCTCATATGGATTCTGTACCAATGGTGGCTATTACCGGACAGGTACCAAGTGCGGCAATAGGTACTGACGCTTTTCAAGAAGCAGATATTCGCGGTATTACCTTTCCGATAACTAAACATAATTATTTAGTCACTGACCCCAGAGAGATTCCGAAAGCGATCAAAGAGGCATTTCATATTGCATCTACCGGAAGACCAGGGCCAGTTTTAGTTGATATTTCAAAAGATGCCTTAAACAAAAAGTCTGATTTTCATTGGCCAACTGAAATTGATCTTCCAGGATACAAGCCAACACTTAAGCCAAATAATAAACAAATTAGAGAAGCAGCAAATTTAATACTGTCGAGTAAAAAACCCGTGCTGTACATCGGCGGTGGAGTAATTAAGAGTTGGGCTCATAAAGAATTATTTGAACTTGCCACAATCACAAAATTACCGGTAGTAACTACTTTGATGGCACGTGGCGTGTTTCCAGATTCTCATCCACAACATTTAGGTATGCCTGGAATGCACGGAACGGTGGCGGCAGTCGGATCACTGCAACAAAGCGATCTACTAATTGCACTAGGCACAAGATTTGATGATCGGGTTACAGGTGATTTGTCTTCATTTGCCCCAGGTGCAAAAGTTATTCATGCCGACATTGACCCAGCAGAAATTGGTAAAAATCGTTTTGCAGATATACCGATAGTAGGGGATGCAAAAGAAGTTATTTCACAATTAGTAGCCGCAATTAAAGAAGAACTCAACAGCGGTAAAACTACAGATTATGAAGCTTGGTGGGTGACGCTGAATCGCTTGCGTGATGATTACCCATTGGGATATGACTTACCGACAGATGGCTCACTATCACCCCAATATGTAATTGAAAGACTTTCTGACTTAACGGGCCCAGATGCGATTTATACAGCTGGAGTTGGTCAGCATCAAATGTGGGCAGCACAATTTGTTAAGTACGAAAAGCCGGCAACTTGGCTAAACAGTGGCGGGTTAGGCACTATGGGATTTGCCGTTCCAGCTGCGATGGGTGCAAAAGTTGGCATGCCAGACACCACCGTTTGGGCAATTGATGGCGATGGTTGCTTTCAAATGACTAATCAAGAGTTGGCAACTTGCAGCATTAACAATATTCCAATCAAAGTTGCTTTGATCAATAATTCTTCTCTTGGAATGGTGCGTCAATGGCAGACCTTGTTTTATAACGAGCGCTATTCGCAGACAGATCTGCAATCGCATCGCTTTCCGGACTTCGTTAAATTAGCCGATGCTTATGGATGCCATGGATTGCGTTGTGAGAATCCTGAAGAGGTTGATTCAGTAATTGAAAAAGCGCTAGGCATAAACGACGCACCGGTAGTAATCGATTTTCAGGTGAATAAAGATGCGATGGTATGGCCAATGGTGGCGGCTGGCTCAAGTAATTCTGACATTAAGTATGCACGCGATCTTGCCCCAAAGTGGGAGCGTGAAGACTAATGAAGAGACATACTTTGAGCGTACTTGTCGAAAATCGCCCCGGTGTGCTTGCTCGTACCGCTAGTTTATTTGCTAGACGTGGATTCAATATCGAATCACTAGCGGTAGGCCCAACAGAATCTGATGAAATTTCACGTATGACAATTGTTGTTAACGTAGAAGCACATCCATTAGAGCAAGTAACAAAGCAATTAAACAAGTTAGTAAATGTGCTCAAAATTGTAGAGCTTGATTCGGCGCAGTCAGTGCAGCGAGAGTTAATACTTGTCAAGGTGAAGACAAATGCGCAAACGCGTTCAGAAATTTTAGAAACAGTTTCTCTTTTTAGAGCAAAAGTTGTTGATGTATCGCAAGATTCAGTGACAATTGAAGCAACCGGCATTAGAGACAAATTGGATGCGTTGGTTCAAGTGCTAGCACCCCATGGGATCAAAGAATTAGTTCAATCTGGAATGGTTGCAGTCGGAAGAGGCCAAAAGTCCCTTACTGACAAATCCGGGCGATCTAGTTAAGAATAAATAAAGTACCCTTGTAGTCCAAGAGTGTAAATAGAGGAGAATCGCGTGGCCGAATTGTTTTATGAAAAAGATGCCGATATTGCAATTATTCAAGGCAAGAAGGTAGCGGTAATTGGTTATGGCTCGCAAGGTCATGCGCACGCTCAAAACCTTCGCGATTCAGGAGTAGATGTAAGAGTTGGTTTAAAAGAAGGTTCCCCATCTAGAGCCAAAGCTGAACAAGCGGGCTTGCGGGTAGTAACACCAGCTGTTGCGGCACAAGAAGCAGATGTAATTATGATTTTAGTTCCGGATCATTTGCAACGTCACGTTTATAAAGCAGATATTGAACCAAATTTAACTGCCGGTAAAGCTTTATTTTTTGGACACGGGTTTAATATTCGATTTGGATATATCAAGCCGCCTACCAATGTAGATGTAATCATGGTTGCACCAAAAGGTCCCGGCCACCTAGTGCGACGCGAATACGCTAATGGTAAAGGCGTGCCAGTAATTGTGGCGGTGGAGCAAGACTTTACAAATAATTCTTGGGGCTTAGGGCTTTCATATGCAAAAGCAATTGGCGGTTTAAGAGCCGGTGGAATTAAAACTACTTTCACCGAAGAAACCGAAACAGATTTATTTGGCGAACAAGCCGTACTTTGCGGTGGCACCGCAGCCTTAGTACAGGCAGGATTTGAAACTTTAGTTGATGCGGGATATCAACCAGAAGTTGCTTATTTTGAATGCTTACATGAACTTAAGTTAATCGTTGACTTAATGTACGAAGGCGGACTAACCAAGATGCGTTGGTCAGTCTCAGATACAGCCGAATTCGGAGATTATGTCTCAGGCCCTCGTGTGATTAACAAGAAAACAAAAAAACGCATGAAAAAAATCTTGAAAGATATTCAATCAGGGGAGTTCGCTAAGTCATTTATTGAAGATCAAGATAAAGGTGCGAAGAAGTTTAAGAAGTTCCGCGCTCAGGGTGAAAGTTTGCAAATCGAAGAAGTTGGTAAACGACTTCGCGGGTTGATGGCCTGGGTAAATTCAAATCAAGATGACTTTTCTGGCAAAACCCAAAGATAGGTAAATGGCTAGACACATCTCGCAAAGGCCCAAGAAAGAAAAAATTTGTGCGGTGTGTCACAGACCTATGACTTGGCGAAAGAGTTGGCGCAAAAACTGGGACGAAGTCAAGTACTGCTCTGATGCGTGCCGTAAACGTGCTTAATAGAATTAATATATGACAAAGCCTTTAGTGCTAATTGCAGAAGAGCTCTCCCCAGCAACGTTGGCGGCGCTAGGACCTGATTTTGAAGTAAAAAATGTAGACGGCACTAATCGCGCTGAATTAATGAGTGAAATAGCCCAGGCAAGTGCTTTGCTAGTACGTTCTGCCACAAGAGTAGATGAAGAAGTTTTTAAAGCAGCAAAAAATTTAAAGGTAGTCGCTAGAGCTGGAGTTGGATTAGACAATATTGATGTTGCAGCTGCTAGCACGCATGGAGTGATGGTGGTAAATGCTCCAACTTCAAATATTACATCTGCCGCTGAGTTAGCAATCGGATTACTTTTGGCAAGCGCAAGAAACATTTCACCAGCCCACTCGGCTTTAAAATCAGGCGAATGGAAGCGAAGTAAATATTCTGGCGTTGAATTAGCGGACAAAACTGTTGGAATTGTCGGCTTCGGTCGTATCGGAGCATTAATAGCGCAGCGCTTAGCTGGATTTAACGTAAAAATGATTACGTATGATCCATACATTCAGCCAGCAAAGGCTGCCCAATTAGGTGTTAAATCTGTCTCGTTCGATGAATTACTTGAGCAAAGTGATTTCATAACAGTGCATTTACCTAAAAGTCCAGAAACAATTGGCTTGATCGGTGCAGCAGCATTAGAAAAAGTAAAGCCAACTGTTCATATCATAAATGCCGCACGCGGTGGAATCGTTGATGAAACTGCTTTGTATAACGCGTTGAAAGCGGGCAAAGTTGCCGGGGCAGGTTTAGATGTTTATGCCAAAGAGCCTTGCACGGATTCACCTTTGTTTGAATTAGAAAATGTCGTTGCTACGCCACACCTCGGGGCTTCCACGGAAGAAGCCCAAGAGAAAGCCGGTATCTCTGTCGCAAAGAGTGTTCGATTAGCCCTTTCTGGTGAATTAGTACCCGATGCAGTAAATGTACGCGGAGGAGTTATTGCAGAAGAAGTTCGGCCGTTGTTACCGCTGGCAGAAAATTTAGGCCGAATTGTCTGCGGTCTAACTGAATCAGCTATCACGAGTGTAAAAGTCACAGTTTATGGCGAATTAATTGATCACGATTTAGCAATCTTAGAACTCTCTGCCTTAAAAGGAATTTTTTCACAATTAGTAGATGAACAAGTTTCATACGTGAATGCACCACTAATTGCTAAAGAGCGTGGTGTGAATGTCGAATTAATTAAAGATGCTTATAGCCCTAATTACCGAAATTTAGTTACTATCGAAATTACTACGGTCAGTGGTGATTTTTACAGTGTTGCTGGCACAGTTGGTGGCCCGCAAGATATTGGCAAAGTTGTCGGAATAAACGGCTTTACTTTGGATTTAGGTTTTAGTGATCACTTTGTACTGTTCACTTACCAAGACCGCCCTGGCATTGTTGGCAAAGTAGGGGCAATCATGGGCGATGCACAAATAAATATCGCTGCGATGCAAGTTGCGCGAGAAAGTCAAGGCGGAAGTGCCTTGTTGGTATTAACTGTTGATACCCCTGTAACTAGTGAAATTTTGCATCAAATTGTTGTTACAGTTGAAGCAACATATGCTCGAGTAGTCAACCTGCATTAAAAATGAATCAAAATCACCTGGTATTTTTTAGTGATTTAATTGGTAAAGCTAATGTCTTAACTGCTGACGCTGCCGCACCGCATTTAATTGACTGGACTAAGCGCTATCAAGGTGAGGCACTAGCGGTGCTTAAACCTTCTTCGGTTGAAGAGGTTAGCGCTATCTTGAAATATTGCTTTGAAAACTTGATTTCGGTAATACCACAAGGTGGCAATTCCGGATTAGTGCACGGATCTGTTCCGGGTGAAACAAAGAATGGAACTTTACCGATAGTGCTTTCAACTTTAAGGTTAAAAGAATTAAATCCAGTTAATAAATTAGATAGATCGGTAGTGGTGGGCGCTGGGGTAACAATAAGCGAATTAGCCAAGCATGTCGCTGCGTCGGAATTTGCTTATGGTGTTGATTTAGCAGCGCGGGATAGTGCCACGATTGGTGGCACGGTGGCAACTGACGCGGGCGGAATTCGCGTGGTGCATTACGGAACAACAAAAGCACAAGTGCTAGGGGTTGAAGCAGTTTTAGCAAACGGTCAGATAATTGACGCGCTCGGTAATACCACTAAAGATGGGGCCGGCTATGACATTCCCAGTTGGCTAGTGGGCAGTGAGGGAACTTTGGCGGTCATAACACGAGTGCGAGTAAAGGTTAAAAATAAGTTACCAAAGGCGCATACCTATTTGATTGGACTTGATAGTTTTTCGCAAGCAACAGAATTAATCGCTCGTTGCTTCACCGAGCAAAAGCGAGTTTTAGCAGCCGAGGCAATAGATCAAAAGAGTTTTGAATTAGTCTGTGATTTTCTTGCATTACCGAGACCACTTGCCTCGCACAATGTGGTTTTGCTGTTAGAAACTGACAGTGAAGTCGAATTACGTGATCTAGAATTCATCAAAAGTACAGATGCCGAACAAACAAAACAACTTTGGGCGCGTCGAGAGCGATTAGGTGATGCGGTTGGCTCGTTAGGTTTAGTGCACAAAGCCGATGTTGGCATTCCACCTGAAAACTTAGACGCGTTTATTTCGCAATTTCATCAAAAAGTTTCAAAATTGACAAATGTAAAATCAACTTTGGTTTACGGTCATATCGCAGAGAGTAATCTTCACTTAGAAATAATTGGCCCAGCCAAAGATGACTTAACCGCAGAAAAAATTACCTATCAATTAGTTTCTGATTTTTCAGGCACCGTAGCAAGTGAGCATGGGGTCGGAAGAGCGAAGTGCGAATTTTTAGGGTTAAGCCGTAGTGATGAATTTTTAGCAACAATCAAGTTGCTAAAACAAACACTTGACCCCAAAGGAATTCTTAACCCCGGTGCGGTGATACCTCTCGATTAACTGCAGAAATAATTGCTTTTAATGATGCGGTAACAATGCTGGGATCGATCCCGACACCCCATAAAACCTTTTCGCCCACTTGACACTCTAAAAACGCGGCAGCTTGTGCATCCCCACCGGCACTCATTGCATGTTCTTGATAATCCAAAACTCTAACTTCGATCCCGTGGGAATGTAATGCAGCAACAAATGCCGCGATGGGTCCGTTGCCGACACCGTGTAGCGCAACGGCTTCACCTTGGTCTTTAATTGCGGCATTCAATGTTGTATCGCCGTCAACTGCAGAGTCTTGTGTCACCGAGATTAAGCCCAATCGACCCCAGGGGTTGGTTGGATTTGGTAAATATTCATCTTTGAAGATCTCCCACATTTGCGTCGGGGTGACTTCGCCGCCTTGTGAATCAGTAATTTTCTGAACGACTTGGCTAAATTCAATTTGTAGCCTTCTTGGCAAATCCAATTGGTGTTCACTCTTCATGATGTAGGCAACTCCACCTTTACCTGATTGGGAGTTCACTCGAATTACTGCTTCATAGTTACGACCAACGTCTTTAGGATCAATCGGTAAGTAAGGGACTTCCCATTGATGTGCGTCCACAGAAATATTGGCGGCATCTGCCTTTCGTTTTAGGGCATTTAAACCTTTATTAATGGCATCTTGATGCGATCCACTAAAGGCGGTGTAAACCAAATCCCCACCATAGGGGTGGCGCTCATGAACTGCAATTTGATTGCAATACTCGACGGTCCGTTTGATTTCATCGATATCACTAAAGTCAATTTGTGGATCAATTCCTTGGCTAAATAGATTCATACCTAAAGTAATCAAGTCGACGTTGCCGGTGCGTTCACCGTTTCCGAAGAGACAACCTTCAATCCGATCTGCGCCTGCCATGTAGCCAAGTTCTGCTGCCGCGATGGCAGTACCACGATCATTATGCGGATGAAGAGATAGCACAATTGCATCGCGATTAGAAAGATTTCTACTCATCCACTCAATCGAGTCTGCGTAAATATTAGGAGTTGCCATTTCAACTGTTGCCGGCAAATTAATAATTACCGGACGATCATTAGTAGGCTCCCAAACATCTGTGACGGCATTGCAAACTTCAACCGCGTATTCTAATTCGGTACCGGTGTAAGACTCAGGTGAATACTCAAAAAATATTTCACCGTTTGCGTTTTCGGCGTGCTTTTTTACTAATTGTGCGCCGTGAACAGCAATATCTTTAATACCTTCTTTATCAAGCCCAAAAACTACTTCACGCTGTAGCGTTGAAGTCGAGTTATAAACATGCACAATCGCCTGATCGGCATCTTCAATTGCCTGATAAGTTCGCTCGATTAAGTGATCGCGCGCTTGGGTAAGTACCTGGATAACCACATCATCAGGTATCAAGTCTTTCTCGATTAACTCTCTAACGAAGTCAAAATCAGTTTGAGAAGCAGAAGGAAACCCAACCTCAATTTCTTTGTAGCCCATTTTTACTAAGAGCTGAAACATTTTTAGTTTTCGGGCGGGCGACATCGGGTCAATTAGCGCTTGGTTGCCATCTCTTAAATCAACCGCGCACCAACGGGGGGCTTTTGCGATTACGGTATCGGGCCAGGTGCGATCTTTAAGATTTATAGGAGTGAATGATTGGTATCGCTGGTAGGGCATTTTGGACGGTTGTTGGGGGTTTTTCTTAATCATTTTTTAAAAGCCTTTCTGCTTCGCTGCTAGAGGTGAATTCGGCATAGACCAGTAACCCGCAGCGAGGAGGCCGACTGAAGTTAGGCCTCGCTGCGGCTTGTGAGAAGCAAGCAGTTAAACATTCGACTTAAAGGGTAGCAGGTACGTCACAATTAGCCCGCCTCTACGCTTGGCTGATATGTCAAAGTACTCACTAGCGTTGATTCCGGGCGACGGGATCGGCCAAGACGTCACCCGCGAAGCCGTAAAAGTTTTAAATGCGGTCGCGCCGAAAGATACTTTTGCCACCACTGAATACGACTTAGGGGCAGCACGCTGGTTAAAAACCGGTGAGGCATTGCCTGAATCTGTTTTAGCAGAATTAAAAAATTACGACGCTATCTTGTTAGGTGCGGTTGGCGATCCACGTGTACCACCTGGGCCGTTAGAGCGGGGATTACTTTTAAAACTACGTTTTGAATTAGATCATTATGTGAATCTTCGACCAGTCAAACTTTACCCAGGAGTCATCGGACCCTTAGCCGGAAAAACTGTTAAAGATATAGACATGGTGGTGGTGCGAGAAGGAACCGAAGGCGCATATGTTGGCTCCGGTGGAGTTATGCGCAAAGGAACTATCCATGAAATCGCCACTGAAGAATCATTAAACACTGCCTACGGCGCTGAGCGAGTGATAAGAGATGCTTTCAAAAGAGCGCAAAAGCGAAAAAAACACTTAACACTTGTGCATAAAGCCAACGTATTAGTGAATTCAGGGGATATGTGGCGCAGAACTTTAGCGAGAGTCCATGAAGAATTTTCAGATGTAGAAACCGCTTACCAACACATTGATGCAGCAAGCATGTTCTTTGTTACCAATCCAGAGAAGTTTGATGTAGTAGTGACGGATAATTTATTCGGAGATATTTTGACTGATATCGGTGCAGCGATAGCAGGTGGAATTGGCCTAGCCGCAAGTGGAAACATTAATCCAGATCGCATATATCCTTCAATGTTTGAGCCAGTGCACGGATCAGCCCCAGACATCGCAGGTAAAAATCTAGCCGATCCCACTGCCGCCATCTTGAGTGTTTCGATGATGTTAGAGCACATCGGTGAATTAGAAATGTCAAAAAAGATCGAGCAAGCGGTGATGAGTGATTTGGCCTCGCGCAAAGATAAAAAAAGAAGTACGACTCAAATCGGTGATGTCTTGGCCGAGGCAGTTAGCTGATCATGCAATTTTCAGTAACTAAATCAGCTAATCCAAAATCCGAATCTGAAAGAAATCAGATTTTAGAAAATCCAGGGTTTGGTAAAAGTTTCACCGACCATATGGTTTTAATCGAGTTTGATTCAGAAAAAGGCTGGCATGACGCCAAGGTTTTGCCGTATGGTGAAATTCAGATTGATCCCGCTAACATGACATTGCATTACGGGCAAGCCATATTCGAGGGTTTAAAAGCGTATCGCCATAATGACGGCAGCATTAAAGCATTTCGTCCTTTTGAAAACGCAGCAAGATTTAATAGATCTGCCCAAAGATTGGCGATGCCAGCGCTAGATGAAAAAGTATTTGTACAAGCAATTAAAGAATTAATTGCAGTTGATAGTGCCTGGGTACCATCCGATAAAGAAAAATCTCTTTACTTAAGACCATTCATGTTTGCCACTGAAGTTGGCTTGGGTGTGAGGCCGGCTAAAAAATATTTATTTATGTTGATTGCCTCACCTGCCGGGGCGTACTTTCCGAAAGGGCTTAAACCGGTGTCGGTTTGGCTGAGCCAAGAATACGTAAGAGCGGCAGTAGGCGGAACCGGCGAAGCTAAATGTGCCGGCAATTACGCAGCCTCATTAATCGCACAAGCCCAAGCCACCGAACAAGGTTGCGATCAAGTGGTGTGGATAGATGCAAAGGAACGGCGCTGGATTGAAGAGATGGGTGGAATGAATTTGTACTTTATATATAAGACAGATTCAACTCACAAGTTAGTAACCCCAAAACTAACCGGGAGCTTATTGCCTGGGGTAACTCGTAATTCACTACTTACTTTGGCGCAGGATTTGGGCTACCAGGTCGAAGAAGGTCGCATCAGCGTAGAAGATTGGCGAAAAGGCTGTGAATCAGGCGAGATCACCGAAGTCTTCGCTTGCGGAACAGCGGCTGTGATAACCCCAGTTGGTGAAGTCAAATCCACCAGCGACAATTGGCTGATAAATAACAACGAAACCGGCCCAATTACTTCAAAATTACGGGAAAGTTTGCTGGCTATTCAGACCGGTGACGCGCCGGACATTCACGATTGGACGATGGAATTAGCCCATTAAATAAGTAATTTGTGACTCAAGTTACAAAAGATTCAAAAATTATCCTAAAAAATACGATTTTTACCCTCAAACTGCTCTAATCTGTCGTCAGTAATAAAACATCACTGACCTTTGGAGGGATTAGTGTCACAAACAGGATCTGGTGGAGTTGTCTACCAGCAAGCAAGTTCTGATTATTTCGATAAACGCGGACTCAAGCGCCATGCTGGCTCTTGGGGACTGTGGGGCTTGGGTGTGGCCGCAGTTATTTCAGGCCACTTTTCAGGCTGGAACTTAGGTATTGGCCAAGCCGGCTGGGGAGGCATGTTAGTTGCCACCATCATTGTTGGCGGCGCCTTTTTATTCATGGTTTTAAGTATTAGTGAAATGGCTGCAGCCTTACCGCATACCGGTGGAGCTTATTCATTTGCGCGTACCGCCATGGGTCCGTGGGGAGGTTACGTCACCGGGTTTGCAGAAACCATTGAGTACGTCATCACCACCGCAGTAGTAGGTGTTTTCACCGGGCTTTATGCAGACGCTATCATCGGAGATTTATTTGGAATTTCTCTACCGCTTTGGGCATGGGTAGGTATCTTCTATGTAATTTTCTTAGCAATTAATGGCTCAGGGGTAAACGCTTCATTCACTTTTGCATTCTGGATGGCAATAATTTCTTTAGCAGTAATTGCCTTCTTTGTGATTGTTGCCATCGTTGGTGGTAACTTCTCATTTGCGAATTTGTTTGATATCGAGCCAACCTCAGCCGCGGGTGCTTCAACCTTCTTGCCATATGGTTTTGCCAGCATTCTGCTAGCGCTGCCATTTGCTATTTGGTTCTTCTTAGGTATTGAAGAATTGCCATTAGCAGCAGAAGAGACTCATGCACCACAAGAAGCAATTCCGGTTGGTGCCTTTAGAGGCATGATGACTTTGATTGCTTCTGCCTTAATTATCTTTACGCTAAATCCAGGAGTTTTAGGCGCAGAGACAATCGGCGTAAGTGGCGAGCCGCTGCTTGATGGTCTAAGGCAAGTGTTTCCTAATGATGCAGTTGCACCTTTGCTATCGCTATTTGCTTTGGCAGGGTTAATGGCATCATTCCAAGGAATCATGTTTGCCGCCGGTAGAAACGTTTATTCGCTTTCTCGTGCCGGTTACTATCCGAAGTGGCTAAGTGTGACAACTGCCGGAAAGAAAACTCCGTTAGTTGCACTAGTAGCGGGATCTGTCGTGGGCTTCTCACTCGTAGTATTTCTACCAATTGTTTCGGGTAGAGATGGTGTAGTGCTCGCCGGCTCACTTTTGAGTATGGCGGTGTTTGGAGCGGTTATCTCTTATGCGCTTCAAATGGTTTCGTACATACTGCTCAAAAGAAATCTAGCTAGCATCAATCGACCATATTTGAGTCCGGTTGGCGTAGGTGGTGCTCTCGCAGCCATGATTGTTTGGATTGTGGTGCTTATAGTTCTACCTTTGAGCCCTGATTACCAAGAGCCAGTTCAATGGCTAATGGGTGCATTCGTAGTTGGATTGCTTTACTTCGGCCTCTATACGCGTAAGCGTCTAGTGCTATCGCCAGAAGAACAATTCGCTATGAGTCATAGGAGCTAATTCAAAGCTATAAATTAAAGGGCATCCAATTGGGTGCCCTTTAATCATTTAACAGCAAAAATAAGCCAATTTGAGCCATATTTCACCGCATGCTAGGTTGTAAGAGAACCTGAAAAGGAGATTTTCCCGTGAAAGCCCTAGTAATAGGTGCAGGCGGAGTTGGTAGTGCGATTGCTAATATCGCATCTCGTAGATCGTCTATCACTGAAATGACAGTGGCGGACTACGACCTAAATCGAGCCGAAGCAGCTGTAGCGCGTACTAAAGACGTTCGGTTTAAAGCCGCCATGGTAGATGCAGGCGATGTAGAAGCCTTGCGAGAATTAATCAGAAATACCAAACCCGACATAGTAGTTAATGCCATTGACCCCAGATTCGTAATGCCAATTTTTAGGGCATGCGAAGTTGAAGAGGTCAATTACATGGATATGGCGATGAGTCTTTCTAAACCTCATCCGGAATATCCCTATACCGAGTGCGGCGTGAAGTTAGGTGATGAACAATTTGCTCGCGATTGGAACTGGGCTGAGCGGGGCATTTATGCGCTGGTCGGAATGGGGATAGAGCCCGGCATGAGCGATGTCTTTGCTAAATATGCCGCTGAGCATCTGTTTAGTGAAATTGATTCAATTACGGTTTTAGATGGTGCCAACTTGGTAGTTGAAGGCTACGAATTTGCCCCTACCTTTAGCATCTGGACCACAATTGAAGAGTGTCTAAATCCACCAATTGTTTGGGAAGACGGTACCGGCTGGTTCACCACAGAGCCTTTCAGCGAGCCTGAAATTTTTGACTTTCCTGAAGGTATCGGCCCAGTAGCTTGCGTAAATGTCGAACACGAAGAAGTAGTTCTGATCCCACAAAAAATTGATGCAAAAAAAGTTAATTTCAAATATGGTTTAGGCGAAGAATTTATTGGAATCTTAGAAACGATTCGAAAATTAGGTTTAGATAAAACTGAGCGGGTAGAAGTGAAAGGCGTCAAAGTTTCACCGAGAGATTTACTTGCGGCCTCGTTACCCGACCCAGCCACCTTAGGAAAGCGCATGAAAGGTAAAACTTGCGCCGGTATTTTAGTAAAAGGTAAAGACAAATCAAAAAATCCAAGAGCAGTTTATATCTATCACGCGGTAGATAATGAATGGTCAATGAAGCAGTATGGCGATCAAGCTGTGGTTTGGCAAACGGCACTTAACCCTGTTATCGCAATGGAATTAATAAGTGAAGGTATTTGGAAGCCAGAAGCAGTGATGGGCCCAGAGTGGTTTGATCCAATGCCATTTTTAGATAAAGTAAAAGAATTCGGAGTAGATTGGAAAATCAGAGAAGAGACGCTCTAATTCAATCCATGCAAAAGATAAAAACCAATCGAATACAAAAAGCGATAGGTAAAAGATTTCGAAAAATAATCACCAATAGCCCCGATGGGCAACCGCCGTGGCTCGCGGCAGTAAGTGAAGGCGATGACGCCGGTTTGTTTCTGCCTTCAGATGCGCCGTGGGTTGTTCATGGCGATTTAGCAACTTTGATAGGTGGAATAAGAGCACTATTGATGCAGGCGCTTCATTTGGGCACGCTAAGTGGGGTAGCAACTCATTCCCGCTATGAAACTGACGCATTAGGGCGCTTGGCAGGAACCACTAAATGGTTAACCATCACAACCTTTGGCTCACAATCCGCGATTGCAAAAGAGGCGACACGGGTAAATACCATGCACGCCAGCGTCAAAGGTGAGTACAAAAATGCTAGCGGTGAAAATGTGGCCTATCAGGCCTCAGACCCAGCCTTACTGTTGTGGGTGCACGTGGCTTTTACTGAATCTTTCTTAAGAGCGCATCAACTCTATTCCCGAAAAGAAATACCGGGTGGTGAAGATGCTTATGTAAGGCTTTGGGCAAAATCTGTTGCACCACTTGGTTTAGCCAACTGCCCGCTCAGCGCAAAAGAATTAACGCAAACTATTGGCGAGTTCTATCAAAGTAATTTTCTAGTAGCAAATGCGACTACTTTTAAAGTGATTAGTTTTTTGAAAAACCCACCACTGCCACGAGTTGCCAAAGTTGTCTATGCCCTGCTTTTTCAAGCCGCGGTGGCCTCAATTGATGCAAAATACTTGAAGTTACTCGCCATAAAGCCATTACCCCTATGGTTTATTAAGCCCATTACTCGCGGATTGTTGTATGTGATGGCAAAAAGTATCGGTAAAGAGTCCCCCTTGGAATCTGCGGCAAAAGATAGATTAAAAAGAATTGGGGCTTGGTCTTAAACCACCGCTGGCTGTTTATTGCCAGCTTGTTCAATTGCCTTTCTAACATCTACCCGCATCAGCAATAATCCGCCAATCACAAAGAAAACTACTAACAGCAAGATACTGATGCGGTATGAGCCGGTGAAGGAATAGGCAATACCAAAAGCAGCGGTGCCAATCCAAGAAGTGCCACGTTCGGCAATTTCATAAAACGAAAAGTATTTTGCCTCTTTATCTTTAGGGATAACTTGGCTATAGAGTGAGCGAGATAGTGCCTGGCTACCCCCGAGGACAAATCCAATCCCGGCGCCTAATGCGTAATAGGTGTAAGTGGATCCCACCGGAATAAAATACGCGGCAAATACCAATGTTGACCAAACCACCAAAGAACCTAAGACAACTTTTTTAGATCCGTAACGTAACGCTAATCGACCAAGTGCCAACGATCCAATCAAGGCAACACTTTGCACGATGATAATGGTGGTTACTAGCGCACTTTCATCTAGCATTAATTCGATAATGGCGTAGGTACCACTTAGTGCAATTACTGTTTGAATGCCATCGTTGTATAAAAGATAAGCAATTAAAAATTTAAACGTTTCTGGATATTTTTTAATATCTTTGTAAGTTTGATTTAATTCTTTAAACCCGATTACTAAGGCATCTTTACCCACATCGCCTTGCGGGCGATTTAGTGGCTTGACTCCTCTAATTGTGATCAAGCCAAACATTGCCCACCAAAATCCGGCAGAAAATAAACTTATTCGCACTGCTTGCTCGGATGAAATTCCGATTGATTCGTGAGAAAGAAACAATGCGAGATTTGCAATCAATAGCAAGCCACCACCGGCATAACCCATTGCCCAGCCGCGACTTGAAATCACATCTCTCTCATCAGGGGAGGCAATGTCGGGCAAATAAGAGTTATAAACCACCAAGGCAGACCCAAAGCTGACATTGGCAAGAATAAATAGCAACGCCCCCATGGTGAAGTCACCCGGACCAACGAAATAAAGCAACATGGTTGAGATAGCACCCAGATAAGCAAAGAAACCAAGCGTTAAATTACGGTTTTTAATTCGATCAGCCACTGAGCCAACAATGGGCAGAATTAATACTTGCATGATTACTGAGATAGAAATTGCGTATGGGTAGAGCGAACCACCCCGAATATTAAAGCCCAGAAAGTTAATAAACCCGTTTTCATCAGCGGCATCATTGGCAATATTTGTTAAGTAGGGGCCTAAGAATACTGTTACAACTGTGGTCGAAAATGCAGAATTTGCCCAATCGTATAGATACCAAGATCTACGGACTTTTCTAATATCCATCGCTCAAACACTACCGCTAAGCAGAAGAATTTTGAAGCGAAATAAAGGCAGGACGCTCTACTGGGGACTCGATTGGGGAGTCATAACGTCCTTCTTTAAAAACTCGCGAAAGAATAGTTTGAGTAACGGTTTCAGCCATTGCACCTAATTCTTGTAAAGACTGATGATTATTATGGCGCTCGTGTAGGTCTACCTCAGCCATCGCCTCGATGCCAAGTGAACGATAAACATCAACCATCATGGCGATCTCGACTCCGTAGCCGGTTACTACGGGAAGTTGTTCAAGTAGCGATTTTCTTATCGCAGCCTCACCACTGAGTGGTTGACGAAATTCATGAAGCTCGGGGTAAAAAGCCTTTAAAAGTGGGCGGGCAGTGAGAGTTGAAACTCGCCCCCCGCCATCTTTAACAACCGTGCCCTTACTTCTCAAATGCCTACGGTAGGTGCCTTTTACAAAAGAAAGTTTGGGATATTTTAAAAGTGGGCCGATCACCCCTAAAACATGCCGCATTGCGTAGTCATAAAGATCGCCATCTTGATACACCACAATGTCACCCGTTAATACGCTTTGCGCCCGCCACATGGCGTCGCCTTTACCTAAGGTGGGGCCAAATTGGGAGAGTAAATCATCTTGCCCAAAAACCTGGGCTTCATGTCTTCGAGCAATTTCAGGTGTTCCATCTTGGCTGTGCGCATCAACCACTACTACTTGATCGATATATCCATTCGCCAAACAATCATCTAGCACGCTAAGCGTGTTATCAATTGTGCTAGCGCAATCTTTGGTGAGTACGCATACTGAAATGGTGGGCCGGTTGGCAGATAGAAATAATTGAACTGGAAAGTCTTTCGATTTGTATTGTGCAAGCTTCGGGCGAGGCTTTTTAAAGAGAGTTTTTATATTTAGTTTTGAAAGTACCCGCTTGATATCAAATGCCATTAGAATCACCCTTTCAGCATTCAGGATTTAAATTAAATAAATAAAAAATTAAAGTTAAAAACTTATGATTTCACCGTACCCCAAAGTTAGGCCAGCGCCAACCCTGGCGAGGGGCGGGCTTCCTCGACACGCCGTAATTTAAATGCTGGGCAATTGGTTAAACCTAAGATTTACTTTGTTTTCTGGTCGTTGACCTGCGAAAACGCAACATCTGGCACACGAGCAACACGCGCAACACAAAATATAGGGGCGTGGTGTTTGCACTGGGGTCTCAAATAAGATAGAGTTCCACAACATCTAGTGGTTTTAAAGTTGGAATACCCCATAGATTGGGGTTAACCCCAAGTTTTCCACATAAACTACTAGCAGGATTAAGGCCAAAAGCTAGTTATCCACAGGCAAGAGCAATCTTGCCATCCACATTCACTTACTAGGGAGGAGTTGGCGATGCATTGTCCATTTTGTCGCCACCACGACTCTCGTGTAATTGATTCGCGCACCACCGATGACGGCACTGCAATCCGCCGTCGTCGCCAATGCCCCGAATGTGATCGTCGCTTTACCACCCAAGAGGTAGCGACACTAAGTGTTGTTAAACGCTCTGGAGCGGTTGAGCCCTTTAGCCGTACCAAAGTTGTAACTGGTCTAAGAAAAGCATGTCAAGGCCGTCCAGTAACAGACGACGACTTAGCACTATTAGCGCAAAAGGTTGAAGAAACCGTGCGCGCCTCAGGAGTAGCTGCAGTTGATTCACATGAAGTCGGTTTAGCCACCTTGGCACCTTTGCGTGAACTCGACGAAGTTGCTTACATGAGGTTTGCCAGCGTTTATCGCGGATTTGAATCTTTAGAAGATTTTGAATCTGAGATTTCGCTACTAAGAACGGCAAGAGATCTAGGGGATGTCTCCGCGACTCTCTCCACCGATGGTGAAGTGAGTGACGAAGGCAGCTCAAAGAGTAAGCCGAAAAGTTAAAAACTAAAAACACAAAAGAAAAAGAGGAAGCAAGATGACTGACACCGTTAGTGGCCCAATTAAAACAGGTAAAAACCGCAGTGCAGGTTTAACCATGAACCGTCTATTTTCAACTGAAGGCGTGCACCCTTACGACTTAGTTAAGTGGGAGCGTAGAGATGTAGTTCAAAATAACTGGAAAACTGGCGAAGTTGTCTTTGAACAAAAAGGTGCCGAGTTTCCAGATTTTTGGTCAGTAAATGCTTCGACCATCGTTACAACTAAATACTTTCGCGGAGCCGTCGGTCACGAAAACCGCGAATGGTCACTTAAGCAGGTTATCGATCGTGTTGTAAATAAATACACCGAAGCTGGAGTAGTCGGTGGATACTTTGCAACCGAAAAAGATGGTGAGATTTTTAGAATGGAACTCACTCACATGCTTATGCACCAAATGTTTTCTTTCAACTCACCAGTTTGGTTCAACGTTGGAACCAGCGCACCACAGCAAGTAAGCGCTTGCTTTATCTTGAGTGTGGATGATTCAATCGGTTCAATTCTGAACTGGTTCAAAGAAGAAGGCGTTATCTTCAAAGGTGGATCTGGCGCAGGGGTAAACCTTTCGCGCATCCGCGGCAGCCAAGAATTGCTCTCGTCAGGTGGAACAGCTTCAGGGCCAGTTTCATTCATGCGCGGTGCTGATGCCTCAGCTGGAACAATCAAATCAGGTGGCGCTACCCGCAGAGCTGCCAAGATGGTTGTGCTTGATGTTGATCATCCAGATATTGAAGAATTTATTGAAACCAAAGCCCGCGAAGAAGAAAAGATTCGTGCGCTACGTGATGCCGGATTTGATATGGATCTAGGCGGCAAAGATATCATCAGCGTTCAATACCAAAACGCAAATAACTCCATCAGAGTTTCTGATGATTTCATGCGTGCTTATGAAAACGATGCTGAATTTGCCTTAACCGCTCGTGCGGATGGTGGCACCGTTAAGACCGTAAATGCTAAAAAATTGTTCCGTCAGGCAGCAGAAGCTGCTTGGGCTTGTGCTGATCCAGGTATTCAATACGACACCACGATCAATGATTGGCATACCAGCCCAGAGACCGGTCGCATTAACGCTTCAAACCCTTGCAGCGAATACATGCACCTAGACAACTCATCTTGTAACTTAGCGTCGCTAAATCTTTTGAAGTTCTTAAAAGATGATGACACTTTTGATGCAGACACATTTGCTAAGGCAGTCGAGTTTGTAATCACTGCTATGGAAATCTCAATCTCATTTGCAGATTTTCCAACTGAGGCAATTGGTCAAACCACTAGAGACTTCCGTCAACTTGGTATCGGTTACGCAAACCTCGGTGCGCTTTTGATGGCACTTGGACTTGCTTATGACTCAGATGCCGGTCGTGCGCTAGCAGCCTCAATCACTTCACTAATGACCGGAGCTTCTTATAAAAGAAGTGCTGAATTAGCCGGAGTTGTTGGCACCTATAACGGCTACGCTCGCAACGAATCCGCTCACAAACGCATTATGCGCAAGCACGCGAATGCAAATGAAGTAATTAGAGTCGACAGCGAAATCGATCGCCCAATTCATGAACTTGCTACCAAAATGTGGAACCAAGTTATTGAAATTGGCGATAAGAACGGTTTTAGAAACGCTCAAGCCAGTGTGATTGCACCAACCGGAACCATTGGTTTCATGATGGATTGTGACACCACCGGTATCGAGCCAGAGTTTGCCTTGGTTAAATTCAAGAAACTTGTTGGTGGCGGTTCTATGCAAATTGTTAACCAAACAATTCCAAGAGCACTTCGTCGTCTCGGCTACACCGAAGAAACCGTAGAAGCAATTGTTGAATTCATCGCCGTAAACGGAAACGTAATCGATGCACCTGGCCTAAAGCCAGAGCACTACTCAGTGTTCGATTGCGCAATGGGCGCACGCTCAATCTCTCCAATGGGTCACGTACGCATGATGGCCGCGGCGCAACCATTTCTTTCAGGTGCTATCTCAAAAACAGTAAACATGCCAGAAGAGGCAACTGTTGATGAAGTAGAAGAGGTTTACTACGAAGCTTGGAAGATGGGCGTCAAAGCACTTGCCATCTACCGCGACAACTGCAAAGTTGGCCAACCGCTAAGTGATGCCAAAGCCA
>CAZXCT010000009.1:0-27351 GCA_964639395.1 uncultured Bifidobacterium sp. | reverse complement strand
AGGTTGTTATTACAGCAAATTGCTGAAAAAGAAGGAGTTAAATTGAGATTAAGAAGAAAATCTTCTGTTCTCGTGGCTTCCGGTGTTGCCTTGATGCTCGCATTGAGCGCTTGCAGCAGCGGTACCAGCGACTCGTCATCTGGCGATTCAGCCGCAGCCTCTGGAGAAACCTTGCAAATTGCAATGGTTTCAAAGGGTTTTCAACATCAATTCTGGCAAGCAGTGGGCCTAGGTGCTCAAAACGCAGCCGATGAACTTGGTGTAGAAATCACTTTCGAAGGTCCAGAAAGCGAATCACAAGTTGACAAGCAATTAGAACAATTGCAAGCAGCTATTGACCGTGGCGTTGACGCAATCGGTTACGCATCACTTGACCCAGAAGCTCCAATTCCATTGCTTGAAAAAGCACGCGAATTGGGTATTCCGGTTTACATGTTCGATGCAGCAGCTGGCGATGAAGCCTCTTTCGGTGAAGGTGCATTATCTCTAGGTATTGCTCGCACCGACGGTGAAGCAGCAGCCGCTTTGGCAGCTGACGAAATGGCTAAGCTAATTGGTTCATCAGGCAAAGTGGGCGTAATTGTTCACAGCCAAACCAACGCAACTGGTGTACAACGCCGCGACGGTTTCGTAAACCAAGTTGCAGCTGATTACCCAGATATCGAAATCGTAAGCATTCAGTACGGTGACGGAGATCATCAAAAGTCCGCTGATATTGCTAAGGCAATCTTGGCTGCTAACCCAGATCTAAAGGGCTTCTATGCAACCAACGAAGGCTCAGCCATCGGTGTTGTTAATGCTCTTAAAGAACTAGCAAAGCAACCAGGTGACCTTGCAGTTATCGGTTTCGACTCAGGTGCTGCTCAAGTTGATGCTGTCAAGACTGGCTTAATGAGTGGTGCTATCACTCAGAACCCAATCGGCATCGGCTACCAGACAGTAAAGGCTCTTGTTGAATATGTTCGTAATGGCACAGTTCCATCGAACTTTATTGACACCGGGTTCTATTACTACACCGCTGAGAACTACCAAGATCCAGAGATCGCAGCAGTTCTTTACGAATAAACTATTTACTAACAAAAGTTAGTTAAATTGTTTCGTCATGGGGTGCAGTCAAAAGACTGCACCCCATGATATTTTTCTGACCAAATAAAGGTAATGTTGCGCCATGTCCTCAGAATTGCAATTACAAAGAGATAGTAATTTGCCGCTTTATCATCAGTTAAAGCAAATAATTCTGAATAAAATTAATCAAAATGGTTTAAAGGCTGGCGACAAGTTAGCTGGAGATTTTGAATTATGCAAAGAGTATAAAGTTTCTCGCACGGTAGTGCGTCAGGCGTTAAGTGAATTAGAATTTGAAGGTGTTTTAGAGCGTATTAAGGGTAAAGGTACTTTTGTAGCAAAACCAAAAATAACTGAACATCTCGCGCCTAGTCTTTATGGTTTGTTCAGAGATGCACAAAATCGTGGCTCTAAAATCGTAAGCCGGGTACTCAAGCTTGAAGTTGTGCCGGCAGATATTTCTGTTGCAAATGATTTAGATATTGCGCCCAATTCACCGGTGGTTGAGCTTGAGCGGATTAGATACTCTGACGGAGTTGCCTGGGCCTGGGTCACAAGTTATTTGAGACTAGAAGTGGGTGAAAAGCTTTTAAAAGAGGATTTAACAAATGCCTCAGTTTATGAAGTTTTAGAAACTAAGCATGACATCAAGTTAGCTTTAACTAAAAGATCGCTCGAGGCGCGAACGGCAAATGAAGCAGTAGCAAAAGCGCTTGAAATAAAGCCTGGTGCGGCAGTATTAGTTTTGCGAAGTGTGGCGTTTGACGATCAAGCACGACCAATTGAGAGATTCGTCGCCATACACCGGGGCGATAGTAGCCAATTTGAGGTAACTGTCCACAAACATGACAATGAGCCTGGTTGGCCTGCGATGGTGTTTCCGGAGTTAATTGATAAGTTGTAATTACAACTTCACATATCCCTAAAGGAACGATATGAGCCTATACGCGAAACCGCCTATCGACCCCACTCAAATTTCTTTCGATGTTTCATCAGGTGTTATCTCACCCACTGGACCTACTTTGGTTCGAAGACTTTCTGACCTAAAAGGTTGTTTCAAAGATGAAACTACCCGTGCCGCTATAGCTGATAAAGACAATAAAGAGGTTTACCGCGTAACTTCCTCATTGGTGCCAGAAGTGCCGCGCGAACTCCCACAGTCAATCACCACCATTTATTGCGGCAACATTAGTGGTGAATTATTTATGACCAAAGGTCACCAACATCCCGATCCACAAGGTGAAATTTATCTTGGTCTTGCCGGGGAGGGTGGAGTAATTATGTTTGATGGAACAAAATCTAAATGGGTAGAAGTAACCGTTGGAAAGATCGCTTATATTCCGCCGGGCTGGGCACATCGTTCAATTAATACCGGAAAGTCTGAATATAAATTTTTAGCGGTTTACCCCGGGAGCGCAGGACATGATTACCAGTGGGTGCTCGATAACGGCATGGGCCTTCGCGCTTATTTAGAAAATGAGCAACTTGTACTCAAGGATTTTAAATAAAAATGATTATTGCTCATGATCTTGGAACCACGGGTAATAAAGCCTCACTTCATGACGACACCGGAAAAATCATTAAGCACTGCACAGTTGATTATCCAGTGCATTTTGACTCAGGCGGAGTTGCAGAACAAGACCCAAATCACTGGTGGCAGGCAGTTGGAGCTGCAACAAAAAAATTACTTGCGCAATCAAATGTAAACCCTAAAGAAGTCACCGCGATCGGGATCTCAGGTCAGATGATGGGTGCGGTGTTGTTAGATGAGAAATTTCAACCGACGCGTTCTGCTGTTATTTGGGCGGACCATCGGAGCACCAAACAAACAGATTTTTTAATTGAGCAAATTGGCATGGACTCTGCCTATCGAGAAATAGGACATCAGCTTAATCCAACCTACTCTTTGACTAAAATAATGTGGATTAAAGAAAATCAACCAGAGATTTTTTCAAAAACAAAATTTGTTTGTAACGCAAAAGATTATATAAATGCTAAATTAACTGGAAAGTTAGTAACTGACTTCTCGGATGCATCAAGCACAAACGCTTTTGACCAAGTTAACGGTCGATGGTCTGAGCGGATAATAAATGCTGCCCAGTTAGATATCGCATTGTTCCCACAAGTGGTGCCGGCTACGCAAATTCTTGGCGAACTAACCGCTGAAGCTAGCGCACATATTGGTCTACTTGCGGGCACGCCGGTAGTAGTCGGTGGTGGTGATGGGCCAATGGCGGCGACAGGGGCAGGAATTATTACTGAATCCGATGGTGCATATGCCTGCTTAGGCTCATCGTCTTGGATTTCAGTTTCTGCGAGTGCTCCATTGCATGATCCAAAAATGAGATCAATGACTTTTAACCACGTTGTGCCGGAGATGTTTGTACCTACCGCCACCATGCAAGCAGGTGGGGCAAGTTTGCATTGGGTTGCAGATTTGCTTTTACCAAATGATGGTCCAGATAGATTTAACGTTTTATTAGCAGAAGCCGACGATAAAGCGGGGGCTTTTGACGGGTTATATTTTTTGCCGCACATCCTGGGTGAGAGATCTCCTTATTGGAATCCAAAAGCTGCAGGATCATTTTCAGGTATTGAACGTCATCACGCACGAGGTAATTTAGTTAAAGCAGTGCTAGAAGGAGTGGCATTTAATCTATTTACTTGCCTTGAAGGATTTAGAGAGAACAAGCGAGAGATAGAAAGCGTTGACGTAATTGGCGGGGGCGCCGAAAGCGCTAGTTGGATGCAAATTTTTGCCGATGTCTGGGGGATTGAAGTTCGCCAACGTTCAATAGTAGAAGAGGCAAATAGTCTCGGAGCGGCGGTTACCACCCTAGTTGCATTAGGTAAAGCTAAATTTGAGGATGCCGCTGGGCTCTCTACGATTAAGCGAGAGTTTTCACCGAATAAAGAAAATTTTGAACGCTACCAACTAGCACATAAAAAATTTATAGAGCTGTATCAAAGTCAAGTTGATTGGTTTTCTAATCGAAACATTGAGTTAAAGTGAATCGTGAGCTAGTTTTAGTTACTACCAGATCATTTTCAACTGGCAAAAATGACTTTACTGCTGAGTTGGTAAAAAATGGATTTGAAGTTTTTGTTGGGGATTTCACTCACGATTTAGAGAAATTAGCCCCGCAGCTTGGTAAAGCAGTTGCTTGGATTGCCGGGGTTGCTCCCATCACTGCCGCACACCTTAGTTTGGCTAAAAATTTAAAAGTAATTTCACGTTATGGCGTTGGCTACGAGTCGGTAGATCTGACAGCAGCAAGTGCCCAAAACATTATCGTTACCAATACACCTGCTGCTAACTCAAACGCGGTTGCTGAACATGCGCTGGCACTACTTTTTGCTAGTGCAAGAAATGTTGTTAGCAGCCATCAAAACGTTTTAAGCGGTAACTGGCAAGTAATTCGTGGCCAAGAAATTTTTGGTAGCAAAGTGGGAGTTGTCGGTTTTGGGCAAATAGGAAAATTAGTGGTGCAGAAGCTGGTAGCACTAGGAGCGTCGGTATTCGTTTCGGATCCATTTATAGATAGTGAACAAATTTCACAATTGGGTGCTAAAAAGATTGATATCGATGAATTATCTAAAAATTGCGACCTTGTTATATTGCAAGCTCCAGGTGGACAGCAAATAGTTAATGAAAAATGGCTCCAGCAGGCACGTGCCGGACAAGTAATAATCAATACCGCGAGAGCGGATCTGGTTGATGAAAAGGCACTCGTTCAAGCGCTTAAAGAAAATAGAATTCGTTTTTACGCTGCTGATGCAGTGGGGGATGAGCAAGCTAGTCCGATACTGACACAAGCACCGCGTGAAAAAATAATAGTAACTGCGCACATAGCAGCACAGACAGATTCGGCTATCGACCAAATGGGTGAGATGGCGGTAAAAAATGTTTTAACAGTGTTAGCTGGCGAGCCCCCACTTAATCCAGTTGGGCGAGCTGGCTTATGAAAAAAATGGGATTTATCGGAGTCAGCACTGCAAGTAGTTCGATTATGCAGGTTTTTCCGAAATGGAGTGAAGTTTTAGAACTAAATTGTGAACTCTTTGGAATCGATGTCCCATTAGCTGCCACCCGCGAACAACATCGAGCCGCATTACTTAAATTACGCGATACTGAAAACTGTCAAGGCGCACTTATTACCACCCATAAATTAAGTGCATATCATTACGGCCTAGATTTATTTGAAGCCTTTGATGATTTTGCGAATCTATGTGGTGAGGTTTCTAGCGTTAAAGTTAGAAATAAAAAACTTTTTGGAGCTGCTAAAGACCCAATATCTGCTGGGCTAAGCATTGAAGAATTTATCACTGAAGATCAGTTTCGAGATGGCGCAGAAGTATTCTGTTTCGGAGACGGCGGCGCCGCCACTGCAATTGGTTGGTATTTGGCAAACCGGCCAGATGCACCAAAAAAGATGACTTTTGTTGGAATTGATAATTCAAAACTTAACCATTTAAGAAAAGTAATTGAAGCTAATTATCCACAAAATCAACTTGCAACAATGCTGAATGACCCAGCGAAGGTGAGCAAATATATAAATGAGCTACCTGCCGAAAGTTTAGTAATTAATGCAACTGGCATGGGTAAAGATCGGCCAGGGTCTCCGCTTGCGGCTACCGCCGAGTTTGCGAAAGCGACCATAATCTGGGAGTTAAATTATCGAGGTTCGCTTGAGTTTTACCATCATGCTGCTTCGCAAGCTACTAGCAGAAATCTAAAAGTAATAGATGGATGGCGTTATTTTATTCATGGATGGTCTCAAGTCATTGCCGAAGTTTTTGATTTAGATTTAAGCCACGAACAAGTTGAAGAATTAGCACAGGTAGCCAAAAACTTTAGATGAAAAAGATTATTAGAACAATACTTGAAGATATTAACCCAAGTGAATTAGGTAAATTTAATTATCATGAACATGCATTTCAAATTTCACCACTATTACCACAAGATGATTTATCAGATTTTGATAAAAGTAGAAAAGAGTTTCAAGCGCTAAAAGACTCTGGTTTTGATTCTTACTTAGAAGCAACGCCGATTGCACTGGGGCGAAACCCTGAAAATGTGGTTGAGATTGCAAAAAGTACTGGCTTAAACATCATCCATGCAACAGGATTTCATAAGACTGAGCACTACTTAGATCAACCAGCGGTATTAGCACTTACCCTGAATCAAAAAGAAGAAATTATTGAAAAAGAAATTTGTGAAGGATTTGCTGGCACAAAATATCGAGCCGGGTTAATAAAAGCTGCAGTTGGTGAAGGTGAATTTAGTGAATTCGAAAAGACCTCGCTATTAGCTGCCGCGAAAGTCAGCAAAAAACTAGATGTGGCTGTGATGATCCATTTAGATCACAATAGTGATGCGATAGCGGTGTTGGATTTTTTAAGCACCGCACAGGTAAAACTAACCCGGGTGGCCCTCGCCCACGCAGATTCATTAAATGATCTTGAACTACTTAAAAGTCTGGCCAGGCGGGGAGTTTACTTAGGATTTGACCGGGCGGTTCGGATAGCTGGGCCGAGTGAAGAGCAAAATCTAAATTTATTTGGGTCTTTAGTGGCGGCTGGGTTTACGCAAAATATTTTGTTTGGCGGGGATTTGGCACGAAGTAGTCGGTATTTGTCTTACGGCGGCGGGCCAGGATTAGCGTATTTATACCAAAAATTCATACCTAAACTTATTAAAGCCACTGACGAGCAAACGGTTGCAAAAATTTTAGTTGCAAATCCTATTTCTTGGCTGTCTTTTACCCCGTAAGATTCAATCGATTATTCAATTACCTTAAGGAGCAAAATGTCGAAGCCAGTTAAGTTGATTGCACTCTTAAAGGCAAGCCCTTCACTAAGTAGAGATGATTTTAAGAAACGTTGGGTTGATGAGCATGCACTATTCACACTGAAGTTTCCTAATTTAAAGGGATATGTGATTAACGTTAGAATTGAAGAATTTCAACAAGAGCCAGGGGAGTTACCTTACGATGGCACGGCTGAGTTGTATTGGGACTCATTAGAAGAAATGCAATCAGATTTTGCCACTGAAGAAGCTAAAATTGCCGGTGCAGATGCTGATTCATTTACCATTATTCGTACTCATATATTTACCGAAGAATTTATTGCGAAGCCTAAGGCATAATTATGGCTTCTGAAATTGTTGTCGTGGGCGCTTGCATGTTTGATTTGATTAGCTATGTTCCACGATTTGCAAAAACTGGTGA
Source organism: uncultured Bifidobacterium sp. (assembly GCA_964639395.1). Lineage (GTDB taxonomy): Bacteria > Actinomycetota > Actinomycetes > S36-B12 > UBA5976 > ATZT02. The sequence continues at coordinate 20,056 of CAZXCT010000009.1, read as the reverse complement.
AACTTTGCATGGTAGCGAGTTTAAAATGGGCTATGGCGGCAAAGGAGCAAATCAGGCGGTAATGGCCGCAAAATTAGGTTCAGCGGTAAAACTAATTTCTAAATTAGGGGACGATTTTTTTGGAAGGGGTACGCAAGAAAATCTAAAGCAACTTAATGTGGATGTAGCGCATCTCTACTTCACTGACCAAGCATTAAGTGGAGTTGCCCCAATTACTGTTGCGGCTAATGGTGAAAATTCGGTCATAATCGTGAGTGGTGCTAACAACCTACTTACAGAAAATGAAATTGAGGCGGCACGAGATCAAATTGCCCAGGCCAAGTATTTGCTTTGTCAGCTTGAAATAGATTTAAAATTAACCAAAAAAGCTTTAGAAATTGCGAAAGCAGAAGGCGTAAAAACAATCTTAAATCCCGCACCGGCTGTGGAGCAGTTACCAGCCGAAATTTACAAATTAGTTGACGTGTTTTGCCCTAACGAGACAGAAACAGAAATTTTAACAAAAGGTAGCACAAAATCTTTAAGTGAAGCGAAAGCGCAGGCAAAGGTGCTTTTGGCAAGGGGTGTAAAAACTGTAATAATAACTTTAGGTGAGCGCGGATGTTTGATTGTTGATAACGAAGGCGACACACATATACCAGCACCCCCGGTAAAAGCGATTGACACGGTTGGCGCAGGGGATTGCTTTGTAGGATCCTTAGCACATTTTCTAGCAAAGGGATTAACTATGCCCGCAGCAGCGCACCGGGCAGTAAATATTGCCTCACTCAGTGTTCAAGCTAAAGGAACTCAAACTAGTTTTCCAGAAGCAAAAGATCTGCCAAGAGAACTGATTGAGTTTTAAATTCTTTTTAGAATTTTTAAATCGCTGGGCTTTAATAAAAAGTTGGGTCCAATTTGGGTTATTTTTTTCACATGGTCACTAAGCATGTGTGCATCCCAAGCAGCCTTACTTGACCACTTTTCCATCATCAGCCAGACTGAGTCTGCTTCCGCCTGCACCAAGTCATAAAGCTCACATCCCGCTTCTGCTCGAGTTGCTGAGATTAGTTCATCAAAAGCAGCGCGCGCCTGCGGCAGTTGCTGTGGATCGGGGTGAATTGTTGCGATTAGGTATAGGGGATCGGACATGGATTGAACTATATAACAATTGAATAAAATGCTTGAAGTTGTCACTACAAGTGCCCTATAGTTCTCAAGACTTATAGTTTTCAAGCCAAGTATCGAGAAGGAGTCACTCTAGCTATGGGACAGCCAGCTCTTTTAGAAGTCTCAAATATTAGTAAAGGGTTTCCTGGAGTTCAGGCTTTAGACGATGTGCAATTTGAATTACGGGCGGGCGAGGTCCACGCGCTAGTCGGAGAAAACGGTGCCGGTAAATCAACCTTGATGAAAATTCTTTCAGGAATTTACAAGCGCGATGCCGGGTTAATAAAAATAAATGGCGCTGAAGTCAACGTCACCGACCCCCACCACGCGCAGTTGACAGGAATAAGCATTATCCATCAAGAGATGAATTTGATGCCGCATTTGACAGTGGCACAAAATATTTTGATAGGACGTGAACCAAGAATAGCAAAGTTTTTTTTAAGTGAAGCTCAACTCAATAAAAAAGCGCAACTACTTTTAGACGAGTTAGGTTTGGCGCTTAATACTAAAGATCTAGTTGAAAACCTCACTGTTGCTAAGCAACAAATGGTAGAAATTGTAAAAGCTTTATCTTATAAATCAGACATTATTATTATGGACGAGCCTACTAGTGCACTAACAAAAGCAGAGACTGAAACTTTATTTGAAATTATTAATAACCTTAAAAAATCAGGAAAAGGCATCATCTACATTTCGCATCGCATGGAAGAGTTAGCCAGAATATCTGATCGAATTACAGTTTTTAGAGATGGTCGTTACATCGACACCTTAGAAACAAATACAACTGAGATTGGAAAAATTATTTCACTCATGGTGGGCCGAGAAGTAGACCACAATGCGCGTCCTGAATTAACCAAAAAAGACGGTAATGACATTGTGCTAAAAGTAGAGGGGCTCTCTACGCGCCGACTATTACAAAACGTAACTTTTGATTTAAGAAAAGGCGAAATTTTAGGATTCGCTGGCTTGATGGGGGCAGGTCGTACCGAAGTGGCACTTGCCATGATTGGCCTAGACAAGGTACAAGCCGGAAAAATCATAATTGAAGGTAAAGAAGTAAAGATCAAAAATCCCGCCCAAGCGGTCGCTGCTGGCATTGGCTATCTTTCTGAAGACCGAAAGCGGTTCGGGTTGTTATTAGCGCAAGACGTGGTTTTTAATACAGTTCTTTCGTCGGTCAAAAAATTTGTTAATTCTTTTGGAATCTTTAATAAATTAAAGGCAAGACGTCAGACTGAGTCTTCGATAGATTCTTTGCAGATAAAAACCCCCTCTTCTTCACAAACCGTTAAAAATCTTTCGGGTGGAAACCAACAAAAAGTAGTTATAGCAAAATGGCTGACAAGAGAGTGCGACATTTTGATATTTGATGAACCTACCCGTGGAATTGACGTAGGGGCTAAAGAAGAGATATACCGACTTTTAAATGATCTCGCTCGTCAAGGAAAATCAATCATAATGATTTCTAGTGAACTACCAGAAGTTTTGAGACTTTCTGATCGCATCGTAGTGATGTGTGAAGGACGAGTTACCGGCGTTCTGAACAATGAAGATGCAAATCAAGAAAACATCATGCAATTAGCAACTAAGTACAGGGACTAGAGAGGAAATAATGTCCAAAGCTTTAACCACCACTGAGAACGAAACTGAAGCAAAACCAGGATTTGCTACTTTAATAAAAAGACAACTTCAGCAATCTTTAGCTTTTGCTAGCTTGGTAGTAATTTTCGTTTTCTTTGCGTTTTCGAACCCTGCCTTCGCCACGCTTTCTAACATCAATGGAATCTTGTTATCTACTGCAGTGATTGGCCTCTTAGCTGTTGGCACCACCTTTGTCATTATTACTGCTGGTATCGACCTTTCAATCGGAACCGGAGTTACTCTAACTTCGGTGCTTACTGCCTACGCCATGAAAAATCTTGGGTTTCCGGTGTGGTTAGGAATTTTGGTAGGAGTTGGTACTGGTGCCTTAATCGGATTAATCAACGGCCTAAACATAACTTTTTTACAGTTACCACCTTTCATTGCCACTTTGGCAATGATGCTTATTGCTAAAGGCTTAGCCTTAGTTATCTCAGGTACTGCACCAATTTATGTTTCTGGAATTGGAAACTTTGAAGCTGTTGCTTTAGGTTCGATTATTCCAAGATGGAATACACCCAATGCAGTAGTGATTTTATTTGTTTCAGCTATCATTGCGTCGTTTGTCTTAAATCGAACGATCTTGGGTCGTTACACCTTTTCGATAGGAAGTAACGAAGAAGCCACTGCAATTAGCGGTATAAATGTTAGAAAATGGAAAATAATTGTTTACGTCGTCGGCGGTATTTTTATTGGTATGGCCGGAGTGGTTTTAACTTCACGCCTGGGCTCAGCGCAACCAGCTTTGGGTCAGGGTTACGAGTTAGAGGCAATTGCAGCGGTAATTATTGGAGGCACCTCTCTGTTTGGTGGGCGCGGCTCAATTTTGGGAACTGTGATTGGCGCTTTGATTTTGTCTGTTTTGATTAATGGCTTGAGAATTATGTCTATTCAGCAAGAATGGCAACCTGTAGTTGTGGGTCTCGTTATTGTCTTCGCTGTTTATACCGACTCATTGCGACGACGAAAAGGCTTGTAGTCTTTCTTTTAAAATAACAAAAAGAAAGACTTATATGTCGACTCAGTCAATTGACCCAAAAACTGGATTAAAGTTAGCCGATCCGATTGTTGATTCTTCTAAATCGGAGGTAGGCGAAGCAGTTTCTCTAAGCGCTATCGCGTTTGGGGATTGGTCGAAAGTCAGTGCCAGTGAGCGAGCGAGTGTTTTAGAACAAATCGCAAGTGCTTTGGATGCGAATGTAGATGAGTTAGCACAATTAGCGGATCAAGAAACTGCACTCGGGATTCCGCGACTAGTCGGCGAAGTCGCACGCACCACTTTTCAACTTCGACTTTTTGCTAATGAACTAAAAATGGGTGAATTATTAAAAGCGGACCTAGACGAAAAAATTGAAGGTGCCCCACCGCAAGGTAGACCACAACTTAAACGCGCTTGGGTTTCCTTAGGGCCGGTGGCAGTTTTTGGCGCTAGTAACTTTCCGTTTGCTTTTGGCGAACTAGGTGGGGATACTGCTAGCGCTTTAGCGGCAGGATGCACCGTGGTAGTTAAAGAACATCCGGCGCATCCACAATTAGCAAAAAAAGTAATTGAATTAAGCCAAGATGCAATTGAGCAAGCAGGGTTCTCTAAAGATATTTTACTTTCAGTTCGTGGCTTTACTGCTGGTCAAGAGTTAGTAACCCACCCACTTATTACTGCGTGCGGATTTACTGGCTCTCAAGGTGCTGGTCGTGCTTTATTTGAGTTAGCGGTAGCTAGAGAAATTCCAATTCCTTTTTATGGTGAATTAGGAAGTATCAATCCGGTGTTCGTAACTGAAGCAGCCGCTAAAAATCGAATAAGTGAAATCGCGTCAGGATTTGTCGGATCATTCACGCTTGGTGCGGGTCAATTTTGTACTAAGCCCTCTTTAATATTCGTACCGGAATCTTCAGATTTTTCAACCGAGGCCTTAAAAGTTATTGATCCAGAAACTTTTGCAACCTTGCTTACCCCAAGCATCCAAGAGAAATTTTTCAAAGATGTGGAGCAGGTGAAAAGTAAGGCGGGAGTTAAGACTGTTATTGCACCAAAAGCAAAACCAGCAGGTTTTGGGGTTTCAATTGGACTAATGAGCGTAAGCATAGAAGATTTTCTGGCAAACTTGACTGAAATATCTCACGAGTGCTTTGGCCCAGTTGCTGTCGTTGTCACCTATAAAAAACATGCGCAGTTACTAGAAGCAGCTAGCAAGCTGGACGGTGCCTTAGTCACAACTTTTCAGTCAGATTTAGATTCAGATAAAGAAATATTAAAAAAATTAGTGCAAATAACTAAGTATCGAACTGGCAGGCTGGTATTAAATGGCTGGCCCACTGGCGTGGCAGTAACTCGTGCGCAGCACCATGGGGGGCCATATCCAGCGTCTACAAACTTACTTCACACCTCGGTAGGAAGTTACGCAATGATGCGCTTTGTGCGACCAGTTACTTTTCAGGACTTTCCACCCGAACTGGTTAATTAGTTCAAACAGTCTTAGAGGTAATAGTGCCAATACCTTCGATAGTTGTTTCAACTATTTGACCAGGTTTTAAAAACTTAGGTGGAGTCATTCCCATAGCGACACCAAACGGTGTTCCAGTATTAATTACATCACCTGGGAATAGTTCCATAAATTGACTGATGTACCAGACAGTGTGATAAACCCCAAAAATCATGTCATCAGTGTTCGAATTTTGCCTAACTTCGCCATCTACCTTGCATAGCAGTTGTAGTTTTTGGGGATTTAAATTTGGATCGGTATTTATCCACGGACCACATGGATTAAAGGTAGGAAACCCCTTTCCTTTATCCCATTGGCCACCGCGCTCAACCTGCCAGTGGCGTTCAGAGACATCTTGACTTACGGTGTATCCCAAAATAATGTCTTTTGCCTCGTTTTCGCTTTTTAAGTAGCGAGCTTGCTTGCCGATTACGATTGCTAATTCAACTTCATAGTCTGTTTTTTGTGAATTTGGTGGTATTTCAATATTGTCATTAGGGCCTACAAAACTGTCGGGAGTTTTCATGAAAATAATTGGCTCTGCTGGCACATCCATTCCAGTCTCTGCCGCATGCGCCTTGTAATTTAATCCGACGCAGATTATTTTGGTTGGACGCGTAAGTGGTGCTGCTATTCGATAATCTGAAACCTTAACTCGGGGTAATAGTTTTAAATCACTTTTACTAACACGATCAAATCCATCATTTAGCAAGGACTCACGTGACCAATCGTCAATTAAGGAGTCGACAAATACAGCCTCATTTTCGTTAATAAAAACTACAGGTTTTTCTGATCCGATTTCACCTAACCGACCGATTAGCACGTGACTTGACTCCCTTTTTGATTGATGAGTGAAGCCTATAAGATTGAGAAAACCTCACGTAAGGATGCTCAATGTCGGGTAGTTCACATCAGTCTTCAGACCGTAGAAGTCAGGATTGGTTTGGAGGGATGGGAAGAAACGCCTTCATTCATCGCTCCTGGATGAGAAATCAAGGCTTTGCGCCCGATGTATTTGATGGTCGTCCTGTAATTGGAATTGCAAATACTTGGTCTGAGTTAACACCTTGTAACGCACATTTGCGCAGAGTGGCGGACTCAGTTAAACGTGGCGTATGGGAGATGGGTGGATTTCCGCTGGAGTTTCCGGCGATGAGCTTGGGTGAGCCAATGATGCGCCCTACCACGATGCTTTATCGAAATATGCTTGCGATGGAAACAGAAGAATTAATTAGATCCAATCCGTTAGATGGCGTAGTTTTACTTTCAGGTTGTGATAAAACAACTCCGGGTTTGCTTATGGGTACTGCCAGCGTTGACTTGCCTGCCTTAATGATTACTGGCGGGCCAATGCTAAACGGTAAATTTAAAGGTCGCGATATTGGCTCTGGAACAGACACCTGGAAGTTCACCGAAGAATATCGAGCCGGTCGCATGAGTGGTGAAGATTTAATCGAAGCAGAGATTTGTATGTCACGCAGTGCGGGACACTGTATGACTATGGGCACCGCTTCAACTATGGCTTCAATTGCAGAAACGCTAGGAATGCAACTATCGGGCACATCTGCTATCCCGGCGGTAGACGCCCGCCGTTATGCCTACGCACATTTAGCGGGTAGACGAATCGTAGAGATGGTCGATGAAAACCTAGTAATGAGCAAAATTGTTACGAAAGCAGCAATCAAAAATGCCATAATGGCTAATGCCGCGCTTGGCGGATCGACAAATGCCATCGTTCATCTTTTAGCCTTAGCAGGAAGATTAGGTATAGACCTTAAGTTAGCTGAGTTCGATGAATATGCTTCTGTAGTTCCATTATTAGTCAACTTGATGCCATCTGGTAAATATTTAATGGAAGATTTCTACTATGCCGGTGGAGTTCCTGTTGTCTTAAAAGAATTAAGCGGCTTTTTAGATCTTTCAGTAACTACGGTAAGCGGTAAATCGCTAGGTGAAGACATCGCTAACGCTGAGTGCTACAACCGAGAAGTAATCGCAACGCTAAAAGACCCAATCCAACCTGCCGGAAACAGCACCGTAGTTTTAACTGGCTCATTAGCACCTAATGGGGCAGTGCTAAAGGTCTCTGCCGCCTCTGAAGAGTTATTAACCCACCGCGGACAAGCCTTAGTGTTTGACAACAATGAAGATTACATTGCAGTTTCTGATGATCCAAACTTAGCGGTAACAAAAGACACGGTATTGATTGTTAGAAATTCTGGGCCAAAGGGTTATCCAGGGTTTCCAGAGGTAGGCAATATGCCGCTGCCAACTAAATTATTAAAAGCGGGCGTTACCGATATGGTACGCATTTCAGATGCTCGGATGAGCGGTACCGGCTTTGGAACATGCATTTTGCACGTTTCACCAGAATCTGCGGCCGGTGGTCCACTGGGTGTGGTAAAAACTGGAGACTGGATTGTGCTTGATGTTAAAAATCGCAAACTGGATATTGAAATTAGTGAGGCTGAACTCGCTGCCAGGATGGCTGCATTTACGCCTAAACCAGCAAACGTTTCACGCGGCTGGGCCAAGATTTACGTAGATCACGTAAACGGGGCAGATCGTGGAGCTGATTTAGATTTCTTGATTGGGTCGAGTGGGTCTGAAGTACCGCGCCACTCTCACTAGCCAGTGGCACGCTGAAGCAAAATACCAAAAATCAAGAAAAACATTATTGCAAAAATAATGATCAAAATCATTAGCACTACATAATATTCAACACCCGGGCTGACTCTTCTTCTATAAAAAAATACTGTCAAGGTAAATGAAAGCGCCATAATCACAAGTAGCCCCACGATTACATATAACATTTTTTTTGTTAACCTTTCACTTGTTGCTGATGGGCTATTAACGCATAGGCGGCGTTACGTCCCACGATACCGCTAACACCCCCACCTCGCTTTGCCGCGCTAGAACAACTAAAAATTCTTTTATGATCAGTTTCGGTGCCCCAGCACCCAACTTCACTCGCAGTTTCTGCAAAAGGCCACTGAAGATCTTCATGAAAAATGTGTCCCCGCGGTAAGCCAATACTTTGTTCAATTTCTTGTGGGGTTTTAACTTCTATGCAGTAATTTCCATTCTCGTCGGTAGCAAGACACTCATAGATATCTTCAACTAAATACTTATTTAGCCCTTTGAGGTATTTGTCCTTTACCTCATCGCGCCTTTGATCGTGTGCGTCGTCAAAAAGACTTGCCTTCATGAGTAATCCAAACAAAGTTATGGTGTGGTATCCCGCAGCAGCAAGTTGATTGCTCAAAATTGAAGGATCAGTTAACGTATGGCAATAAATCTCTGCCGGCAAAACTTCAGGAATCTGACCTTGGTTGACTGCTGCGAAAGCTGCTTTAAGTTCGCTTAAGCCCTCATCAATATGAAACGTGCCAGCAAAAGCAGTTTTTGCCTCGTGACCTGATTTTAATGTAGGAAGTTTTCTCAATAGTAGGTTCATTTTGATTTGTGAACCATCGGGTTGTTGCTTTAAATATGCTTCACCGCGAAGACTGGCTAATTTAGCAGGGGCAACATTGCTAATTAAATAATCGGCTTTAAGGTTGTTTTGATTGGCTAAAGTTACGCTAACTGCGTCTGGTGATGATTCAACTTCAACTACCTCAGAATCAAGTAATACCCTCACCCCGAGGCTGAGGGCCCGTTGGTACAACTGCTCGGTAACTGCACCCATACCGCCTTTTGGCACCTTCCATTCACCCGTGCCATTACCGATTAAATGATAGAGAAAGCATCTGTTTGCAAGTAACGCTTCATCAAAGCCATCGCTGAATGTGCCAATTAGCGCATCCGTGAGCACAATTCCTTTTACAAGATCAGATTCAAAAGTTGTATCTATTGTCGTTCCGATGGGCTGAACGAAAAAATCATTCCAGGCGAACTCATCAATTTGGTCAATTTGTTTTTTTATTTCATCTTTAGCAACTAATGGCGCTAACAAAGTAGGGGCAAGCACTTTGGCAATCTTTTCTACTCGCGCATAAAATTTAGTCCAATTATGAAAATCTTGATCAGAGCCGGTCAAGTCTATAAAAGACTGCTTAGTTACTTCACCCGCCTGACGCTCAATCAGTAAGCCCTTATTGCCGATAGCGGGAGTAAAAGAAGAAACTGCTCTTGAGATTAGTTCGATATCTAAATTTAACTCTGACTTTATTTGATCTGGCAACAAAGCAACTAAATAAGAATATCTAGAAAGTCGAGCTTCAACGCCTAAAAAAGTTTGCGCACTTATTGCCGCCCCACCATATACTGAATTTTTTTCTATTATCGTTACGTCAAAATTCGCCCTAGCGGCGTAGCAAGCTGCTACTAAACCGTTATGACCAGCGCCAATTATTAAACAGGAGGGATTTCGCATTAGTTAAATACTAGTTGATAATAAAAACTAGATCTTTCTAATTACGGCAATTACCTTTCCCATGATTTGGGCGTGATTTCCGTCAATCGGTTGATAATTTGCATTTTGCGGCATCAACCAGACGTTTGAATCTTTGCGCTTAAGTGTCTTTACGGTTGCTTCGTCATCAAGTAAGGCAGCCACGATATCCCCATTGTCGGCGTCTGATTGCTTTTTGACTACGACTAAGTCCCCATGGCAAATCGCTGCGTCTATCATCGAATCGCCCACAACTTTAAGCATGAAAACTTCGCCAGAGCCGACAATCTCTTGCGGCAAGGCATATACCGACTCAATTGATTCGTGGGCCAAGATTGGACCGCCAGCGGCGATTTGACCCAATAACGGCACATAATTTGGGGCGGGAAGGTTCACTTGATCTACCGGCATGACATGAGATACCTCTGTAGCCGCCAAATCAATTGCGCGGGGGCTTTTGGGGTCGCGCTTTAGGTGCCCTTTCTTTTCAAGAGCTGCTAATTGGTGAGACACAGAACTCGGGCTGGTAAGACCGCATGCCTCACCAATTTCACGAATAGTAGGTGGAAAACCCCTATCTTTAAGGGCTTCTTGAATAAAAGTCAGGATTTGTCTTTGTCTTTCGGTTAGGCCATCGCCAGATTCAGTAGTTTTCATAGGCCTAATCTATCAAATTCGAACAGATGTTTCAAACACCTGTTCGAATAGTGTGGCGTTTTGTCGGTGGGGTGTGTTACATTAGTACAAGTGTTCGAAAGAAAGATTTCGAAAGGAAGATTGAGATGACAGCAGCAGCGATAACCATCACGTCAGGTGACATTAGATTGACCCGCAGGGGGCGTTTATTGGCGACCTTCGCGGCGGTTCTGGTTCTGTTAGCTGGTGTTTTTGCATTAGCCACCAGTGGCGCTGAAGCCTCGAACACCACAAACTCCGCCCCAGCAATTGAATTTATCGTTTCCCCTGGCGATACCTTGTGGTCAATTGCTAAGGCGGTCAGTCCTGATGCTGATCCCCGCATCACAATTTTTGAAATAAAAGCAATGAACTTAATTGAAGGTAATTCGGTTTATCCAGGTCAAATAATCACAGTTCCAGCACAATAAATGTTTAACTAAAAAAGTTATTTAGTATTGCTTTTTAAGCGTGAGAAATCTCTTCTTCTTTTCCAGGTTCTATTCCATAAACTTCCGCTTGCGCTAAAGCCTCTTTAGCGTGATGTTGCCCTGAAAGAATTTCTTCACGAGTTGGAATTGGCAGTGAACCTTTTGAATACCATTGAGAAATTTTTGCTTGAATTAATTTCTTACGATACTTAGGTGTGGGTACTCCGAATTCATCTGTTTTTGCTGGCAAGGGGAGGGGAGTATAGGCACTACGTGCAGTTAATAGCACCATCTCTTCTTCATTGACGGGTTCGTGTATCTCAACAAATTCACCGTTCGCAAGACGCAAAATTCGACCAGTCTCTTTACCATGCAACAGCATATCCAAGTCTTTACGTTGTAATCCAATACAAATACGTCTAGTTAAAATAAATGCGAGCGGTGGAGCGGCAATTAATGCGATACGCAAAAACCAAGTTACCTGATTAATCGAGAGATTAAAGAGGTTAGCAATTATGTCGTTGCCGCCAGCAATCCATAAAATTAAATAGAAAACTAATGACATAACGCCTAAGCCAGTTCTGGTTGGGTTATTGCGAGGACGCTCTAAAATGTTGTGCTCTTTTTTATCGCCAGTTATCCAAGCTTCAATAAATGGATAAAGCGCTAGCAATGTGAACATAATTCCAGGTAGCACAACGGCCGGGAAGAAGATATTGAAAGAGAAGGTGTAGGTGCCAAAAAGTACCCATTCCCAATTAGGCATAAGTCGCGTTGAGCCATCCAAAAATCCGATGTACCAGTCAGGTTGAGATCCAGCAGTTACTTGATCAGGCGTGAAGGGCCCGTAAAGCCAAATCGGGTTAATGGTTACCAGTGCGCTAATTAGTGTGGTTATTCCAAAGACAATGAAGAAAAATCCACCAGCCTTGGCGACGTAAACCGGAAGCAACGGGTAACCCACCACGTTGTTTTCAGTTCTTCCGGGGCCAGGATACTGAGTGTGTTTTTGCGTCCAGACCAATAGTAAATGAGCCGTGATAAGTGCCAAGATAATTCCGGGCAGTAGTAAAACGTGAAGGATAAACAATCTCGGAATAACTGCTACACCCGGAAACTCTCCATCAAACAATAAATAAAGTGCCCAAGTGCCGACTACTGGAATCGCTTGCAAAATACTAGAAGCGATTTTCAAACCGATCCCTGAAAGTAAATCGTCAACGATTGAGTAACCCGCAAATCCTTCAAAGAGCGCCAAAGTTAGCAGCCCAACACCAAGCAACCAGTTGAATTCGCGTGGCTTACGAAATGCACCAGTGAAAAAGACTCTTAATAAATGAATAACTATTGAGGCAACAAAAAATAACGCAGCCCAGTGATGGATTTGTCTGATTAACAATCCACCTCGTACATCAAATGAAATATGCAGAGTTGAGGCAAACGCTTCACTCATCGGTACGCCTTTTAATGGGACATAAGAGCCGTTATAAACCACTTCAGTTGCACTGGGTACGTACCAAAGAGTTAAGAAGACACCGGTGAGTAACAAAATAATAAATGAATAAAGTGCGATTTCACCCAACATAAATGACCAGTGGTCTGGAAACACTTTTCTTAAGTTGCGCTTTAAGGCGCCACTGGCACCGACTCTGCTATCGACGTAGTCGTAGGCGGCTGGAACTTTTTGTGCTTGACTCATGATGACCGCTCCCAAAAGCTCGGACCGATTGGTTCTTGGAAACCAGCCCGGGCCACTAGATATCCCTCTCGATTAACTTCTATGGCTAATTGTGGCAGTCTTCTGCGGGCAGGGCCAAAGATAGCCTTACCTGAATCAGATAGGTCGAAAATCGATTGGTGGCAAGGGCAAAGCAAATGATGAGTTCTTTGCTCATATAGCGCAATAGGGCAGCCAGCATGGGTGCATATTTTTGAGAAAGCCAATATCCCTTGGTAATCCCACCCATCGCCTTGTTGTGACTTTATGTCGTCAGGGCGCATTCTTACTAAAATGATTGCGGACTTGCCACGCTCATTTAGCGTGTGCTCTTCATGCTGAATTTCTAAGATGTTTTCTGGCATGGCACTGATTAAGTTGCCAACCGGGATGTCATCAGGACGGATTTTTTGATACGCAATATCGGTGACGATAGGAAGCCCCGCGGCCCAAGCGGTGGTACTCAACTCACCCTTTGGTGCCGGCCCTAGATCACGCAGCATGACAACAAAAGGAAGCGGAAATAATCCCAAGGCCCCCAGTAAGGTGCGACGAATTAATTTACGCTCGCCGATCCCAGACTCTTGTGAGCCCAATCTGGCAAGCTCTAATGCCTCTTGCTGGTCTTCTAACTTTGGCTTGATTTCTTTGCGCTCTTGCACTAGCTCAACATCACTCATTAATTTTTTAGCCCAGTGAATTGCTCCGATTCCAATTAAAAAAATCGCCATTCCAAAAGTGAGCCCTAAAACTAAGTTAGAGGTACTAGTGATACCAAACACCGGAAGCGCGATTCGATCGCTCACATCGATCATTACATAGGCAACAACAAACAAAATAGTAGAAAGTCCACTTAACCCGAACATGATGGCAACTTGCCGTTCTGCTCGCTTGGCGGCTTTGGGATCAATATCGGTGCGACGCGGATAATGATTTATATCGCTGGCAGGCTTAGGTGATTTACTTGCAACTTTTTCGATTGAAGTTTCAGTAGAGATATTTTTTTGTGGATCAAATAAATTATCTAAATCCAAACGATCGTTACTCATCTAACTCTTGCTCCTATCCACCAAGCAATTGCAATTAGTGCACCTAATCCCACAGTCCAAATAAATAAACCTTCTACTACCGGGCCTAAGCGCCCCAGCGATAGCCCACCAGGATTCTCTTGCTTCTTTAATTCTTCGATGTAACGAATAATCGACAACTTAGCTTCGGGGGTAAGGGTGGCTTCAGAAAACTTTGGCATTGCCTGCGGCCCGGTAATCATGGCTTCATAAATTTGCAAGGGAGTTGCTGCCATTAAGCCTGGTGCGTATTTTCCATCAGTTAATGCTCCGCCTGATCCGGCAAAATTGTGGCATTGGGCGCAGTTTGTTCGGTAGAACTCTCCGCCTTCCGCCAAGCTCGAGTTCACCCATTGATCAATGAAATCTTGGGCTGGAATGGCAGGGCCTGGTCCAAAAGTTGCAATGTAAGCAGCAAGGGCGAGTGTTTCTTCTTCGTTATAAGAGGCAGGCTTTCTGGCTGCTTGCGCACCAGGAGCGGCTAAAGGCATGCGACCAGTTGATACTTGAAAATGCACACTGGCAGCGCCAACGCCTGCCAAGGTTGGTCCATCAGATCCACCTTGCCCTTGTAAGCCATGGCAAGACGAGCAGCCTTCGGCGTAAAGGTTGCTACCTTTATCCACCAGCGTTTCATTTGTACCGATTTGTGCTTGAGATGAAGTTGAAGTGGCGATTGTTGAAACACCGGCGAAGGTGGTACCGATAACTAACAAAGCAAGAAATAACACAATGGTGGGTGCAGACTTTCTTCTTCGCCAGTTAGTTAATTTCATTTGATTAAGTCTTATACCTTTCTTATTTCACGAGGTAAATTACGGCGAACAACCCAATCCAAACCACATCGACAAAATGCCAGTAGTAACTTGTCACTACTGCGCTAGTTGCCATATTGTGTGTCATTTTTGGACGGGCATAACTTCTTGCTAAAACAAATAAAAATGCCACTAGCCCACCTGTTACGTGAAGCGCGTGAAATCCGGTAGTCAAATAAAAGACAGAGCCAAAAGCAGATGATTGAAGGGTAATTCCATAGTGAACCAACTCGGCATATTCGTAAGCTTGCCCACCTATAAAAAATGCCCCCATAAGAAATGTGAGGATGAACCATCTACGAAGTCTTAGGGTGTCACCACGCTCCGCGGCAAAAACTCCCATTTGCGCCGTCACGGACGAGAGCACCAAAATGGTTGTGTTGGCAGCAGCAAAAGGGATATTAAGTAGTTCAGTCTCAATCGCCCAAAGCTCAGGGTTTACTGCTCGCAGCGTGAAGTACATAGCGAAAAGTGCCGCAAAAAACATCAACTCACTTGAGAGCCAAATAACGGTGCCCACTGCAGTTAAGTTAGGGCGGTTTATTTGAGGCTGATAGGCGGCAGTTGTCATATAACTAGTCTGCCACCAAGACCATCCCCAAGCAGGGCAAGGGTTCTCATCTTTTACTAAAGTTGGGTGTGTGGTTGACCATACTTCACAAGCGCACGAGCCTTATATTTTGATTTACTCTGATGACAGCGCCGTCCGAGAAGAAATCATTTTGGCGCTCGGGCTTCGTCCGCTGAATGAATTGGCAAAAGCAAGATACTTTCAAATAGCGACCGAGCCTATGGTGCAAGAGAAATTAAGAAGCGAAAAATTTGATTTAGTAATCCTTGACGGTGAAGCAGCTCCGGCTGGTGGCATGGGGATCGCCAAAGCAGCCAAAGACGAAATTTATGATTGCCCCCCAATTTTATTGATAATTCAGCGCCCGCAAGATGCCTGGCTCGCCACTTGGTCTCGTGCCGATGGAGTCGTTCCGCGTCCGATCGATCCGGTTGTTATGCGTCAGACTGCCGCCGCACTGCTACGCAAACGCTTAGCAATCTCTGCCAACTAATGATCAACCCAAGCTGGGAATCAATTAATAGTTCACTGCGTGAGCTAGTTGACCTTTCGCGCGACGAGTCAACTTGGGCGATGAATCAAATAATGAGCGGTGCGACTGACCCAGAAATTATAAAAGAGTTTTTACTTCAAATGAATAAAAAATCGCCAACCGCCTCTGAGGTTTCAGGTTTGGTTGATGCGATGTTAGCAAATGCAGCTCCACTAAATATTAGTAATGAAGCAATAGACATAGTTGGAACAGGTGGGGACAAGTTCGGCACGATAAATATCTCTACTGCCAGTGCGGTGTTAGTCGCAGCCATGGGAGTGCCGGTAATCAAGCACGGTAATCGTGCCGCTTCGAGTAAGGCTGGTTCGGCTGACGTCTTGGAAGCGTTCGGATTGAATTTG
Organism: uncultured Bifidobacterium sp.; assembly: GCA_964639395.1. Taxonomy (GTDB): domain Bacteria; phylum Actinomycetota; class Actinomycetes; order S36-B12; family UBA5976; genus ATZT02. The sequence continues at coordinate 4,217 of CAZXCT010000009.1, read as the reverse complement.
AATTTGTCACCGAAAGATGTAGCAGAATGTTTTGAGGCTAATAAAATTACTTTTTGCTTTGCACCAATATTTCACCCAGCAATGAAGCATGCGGCGCAAGTTCGAAAATCTATCGAGGGGCCAACGGTATTTAATATTTTGGGCCCGTTGGCAAATCCGGCGCAGCCAAAAGTGCAGGCTACTGGGGTTGCCAATCTAAAGATGGCACCGCTTATGGCAGAGGTGTTTGCCCAGCGCGGCACTCGCGCAATCGTGATGCGGGGGCTAGAAGGCTTAGATGAAATGTCGATCAGCGGCGCTACACAAATTTGGGATGTCCGAAAAAATAATATTGTCGAGCAAAAGTTTGACTTGGCTGCTATTGGTCTAAAGCCGGTAGCAATTAGTGAATTATTGGGCGGGGAGGCAAAGCAGAATGCTGAAATTTTGCAATCAGCATTGGCAGGTGAAGGGAGTGAGCCCATTTCTAATGCCATCTCGCTTAATGCCGCAGCCGCCTTGGTGGCATATCAAAATCCTGATAAAAGCTTTAACGAGGCGCTTCCCGCAGCCTTTGCAGCGGCTAAATCTGTTTTGCTTGCTGGCACCGCTCAGGCAGTTTTAGAGAATTGGGTCAAATGGACCCAGCTTAGAAAATGAATAAACTGCTCGTAATCACTAATGACTTTCCTCCGCGAACTGGTGGGATCCAAAACTTTTTACATAATCTTTTAGCGGGATTTGACCCTAATCAAGTAGTGGTGTTTTGCTCTAATTATCAGCGCAGTAAAGAGTTTGATCTTGAGCAAAATTATAAAGTAATAAGAATTAATTCTAAAATTTTATTGCCGACAAAAAAGCGCACTAAGCAGGCAATTGAAATCGCTAAAGAATTTGGATGTGATCGAGTTTTATTTGGGGCCAGCGCTCCGCTGGGACTAATGACAGCAGCACTCAAGCGCGCTGGAATAAAAAAAGTTGTCGCACTAACGCATGGTCATGAGGCGGGGTGGGCTGGTGTTCCCATTTTGAGTCAGCTACTTAGAAAGTCACTTAAAGATTTAGATGTTGTTACCTATCTAGGGGATTACACAAAAAATAAAATAGCTCCTTTTATTTCACCAAATACTAAATTTATAAGATTAACCCCGGGCGTTGATACAAATGTATTTCATCCTCGCACTCAAGAAAAGAAAAATGAATTATTAGCGCGATACCAACTAAGTGGCAAACAAGTAGTTTTTTGTGTTTCACGCCTGATGCCACGAAAGGGGCAGGACCGCTTAATTGAGATTTGGCCAAAGCTTTTACAGCGAAATCCAAATGCCCATCTAGTTTTAAGTGGGGGTGGGTCTTACAAGCGTAAATTAATTAAAAAGATAAAAAATCGAAATCTACAAAACAACGTAACTTTTCTGGGTCGCATGAAACAAGCAGAGTTGGCTGATCATTATGGGATGAGTTCGATTTTTGCTATGCCAAGCCGGATGAGGTTTTTTGGTTTAGATGTAGAAGGTCTAGGAATGGTTTACCTAGAAGCTGCGGCTTGTGCGATTGTCACAATCGGTGGTGGGGCAGGGGGAGTGCCGGATGCGTTGCTTGATGAAACTACCGGTTTTTTGATTAGACCAAACGATAAACGACAGTTGGTCAATCGATTAGATTTTTTGCTGCAAAATCCCCAAGTGGCTCGGCAAATGGGTGAAGCAGGACGGGATTGGGTGGTCTTAAATTGGCAGTGGGCCACTCGGCAGGCAGTTTTAAGAGAGAGTTTAGAGCTTTAGCCGGTCAAACTGCACCCTGTGACGTTGGCTGAATATAGTTTCAAGCCTTAGGGGGAAAGGAAGCTACGCAGTGTTTTACTACTTTGTTAAGTACATAGTCGTGTGGGTTCCTTTACACTTTATTTTTAGGCCTTGGGTGCAGGGCAGAAGAAATATCCCCAAGACAGGTGGGGCAATTTTTGCTTCTAACCATGTTTCTTTTTCTGATTCAATTTTTTTACCTTTGGTTGTTAGACGCCGAATTACTTTTTTAGCAAAAATTGATTACTGGCGCGGGTCTGGCTGGCGCGGATTTTTAATTAAAAGTTTTTTTAGCGGTGTGGGTCAAGTTCCAGTTGATAGGTCAGGCGGTTCGGCGGCTGAAGCTGCCCTAACCACTGCAATCAAAATACTTCAAAATGGAAAACTGCTTGGGATTTATCCAGAAGGAACCCGCGCCCCAGATGGCAGACTTTACCGAGGAAGAACTGGAGTTGCCCGAATGGCGCTAGAAGCCCAGGTTCCGGTAATACCGGTAGCAATGATTGGTACGTATGAGATCCAGCCCCCAGGAAAAGTTATTCCAAAATTTGGACGGGTAGGGGTTAGATTCGGAAAGCCTTTGGATTTTTCTAAGTATTACCAAGACCCAAAAAATGTCGAGGTGCTGCGAAAAGTCACCAACGAGATCATGCAGGCAATCCATAAACTTTCCGGGCAAGAATACGTAGATATTTATGCGACCAATGCAAAAGAACTTTTAAAAAAGGGTAAAAAAATTCAAGATGAACTAAATAACAAGGAAGGAATTTAAATGAGAATTGGAATGCTAACTGGTGGTGGAGATGCTCCTGGGCTTAACAATGTTATTAAGGGCGTTGTGACTGCGGGTATTAAAAAGTATGGATATGAAATTGTAGGTTTTCTCGATGGCTGGAAGGGGCCGCTAGAAGGGCTCACTAAGCCAATAAGTCTTTCGGATGTGGCATATATCCACGATCGTGGTGGCACAATTTTAGGATCTTCTCGCACCAATCCAATTAAAATTGAAAACGGCGTAGCTCGAATCGAAGAAAATTTAAAAAAATACAAGATTGACGCTTTAATTGCGATTGGCGGTGAGGACACATTAGGTGTAGCAACTCAATTACACACTCACAATTTTAAAGTTGTTGGTGTTCCAAAGACAATTGATAATGATTTATCAAATACTGATTACACTTTTGGATTTCAAACTTCGGTAGCGATTGCGTCAGAAGCGGTAGATCGACTTCATACCACTGCTCGTTCACATCATCGAGTTTTAGTAGTTGAAGTTATGGGTAGACATGCGGGTTGGATTGCTTTAGAAACTGGCTTAAGTGGCGATGCGGCGGTGACGCTAATTCCAGAAGAAAAATACGACATCAACCAAGTTGTCGCTTGGGTTAAACAGCGGTATGAAAGAGATCAGTATGCAATCGTGGTTGCGGCAGAGGGGGCCCTTGCCACCGACGGGGATTTAGTTACTAAAGATGCTTCACTTGACGCATTTGGCCATGTAAAACTCTCTGGCGTGGGCGAAGCGCTTGCCAAGCGAATCGAAGATTTAACTGGCTATGAAACTCGCAGTGTGGTGCTCGGACATTTGCAACGAGGTGGAACGCCAGTCCCATTCGATCGAAATTTAGGACAACGACTTGGACTAAAAGCGGCTGAAGCCGTTAATGACGGAGAATTTGGAAAAATGGTGGCACTTCACGGCACGGAAGTTGTTTTAGTTCCTTTGGAGTCAGCAACTGGAGTGTTAAAAACCGTTCCAGTCGCTCGCTATCAAGAGGCTAAAGCGTTTTTTGGGGCTTAACCTCAACAACACCAGTAACAGGGCTATCGCCTAACCTAGAGCCTGTGAGCGTTTCGACGGATTTAACACCTAAACAACAACCGGTTTGGCCTGACCCGGTTGCGTTAACTGCTGCGGTAAGTGAATTAAAAGCTTTGCCGCCACTAGTTTTTGCATCTGAGGCGGATTTATTAACGCAACGTTTGGCCGATGTAAGTCGTGGTGAAGCTTTCTTTCTAACCGGTGGGGATTGCGCCGAAACTTTTGCTGCTAATACTGCCAACTCGGTGCGGGCTAGATTGCGCACAGTTTTACAGATGGCGGTAGTGCTTACTTACGGTGCAAAAATGCCAGTGGTGAAAGTAGGCCGTATGGCTGGCCAATACTTTAAGCCGCGCTCTAGTGGCACTGAAGTTATTAATGGAATTGAACTACCTTCTTACCGCGGTGATGCGATTAATGATGTGGCCTTCACACCTGAAGCACGTCACCCTGACCCACAAAGATTAGTTCGTGCATATCGCGCTTCTAATGCAACTTTAAATTTAATTAGATCCTTTACGCAAGACGGCTCAGCAGACTTACGCATGGTGCACGCATGGAATAGAGATTTTGTTTCAGGGTTTGGTGCCGGGCAACGTTACGAGCAAACT
>CAZXCT010000008.1:0-28985 GCA_964639395.1 uncultured Bifidobacterium sp. | reverse complement strand
ATTATTCGTGAGTTAATTAGTAATACTGCCCCGCCAATCATGGCACCAAATGGGGCGTGAGGTAACTTGCCGGCAAGTTTTGCGGCAATTGGCGCCATTAGAACACCACCAATTAATAAGCCGCCCACAACTTTAAAGTCAATATTTTGATTGCTCATCCCGAAAATAAAACCAGCACTAGCTGAAACTGCTACAACAAACTCAGAAGCACTCACTGTGCCAATTACTCGGCGAGGTTGAGTTTTAGTCAGTGTTAATAATGTTGGGGTGGTTACTGGCCCCCATCCACCCCCGCCAGAGGCATCAATAAATCCAGCAATGCCACCAAGCGGTACTAACATTTTTGAGCGAGGGCGTCCGGTAATTGGTGGGATGATTGTGAAGCCACCTCCAAATCTAATTAGCAGAATTAAACCCAAAACTAAAAGCAGGGTAGACATATAAACTCGCCCACTTGAAAGTGAAATTGAAGAAAGCAAAGTTGCGCCCAAGAACGCTCCGATCCCACCGGGGATGGCTAAGCGAATCAAAATTCTTTTATCAACATTGCCTTCTCGCCAATGCGATGTCCCTGAAGCCAAGGTGGTGCCAATTTCGGCAAAGTGAACTGCCGCACTTGCGGCGACCGGTGTTGCCCCTAACGCAATTAACAGCGTGGATGAGGTAATTCCAAAAGCCATACCTAACGTGCCGTCCACGAATTGGGCGATCGCACCAGCTATGGCAAAAATTAGAATTGAGAACACAAGGTTAAGTATTGCTTATCACAGGTGAATAGTGTGTGAGAGATGTTACTTTCTGGGTGTTTCCAGTGGGGCAAATGGGTTAGACATGTTACGGTGAAATAGGGAACTTAATTTCGAAGGGCGACAATTAGATTGAAAGTAAAGCGCGTATTTAGTGTAGTTATTTCTGCAATTTTTTTAATGGGTTTAACCTCTGCCCCTGCAATGGCAGAAGAAGTCGCCGTTGTTAATCCGATAGTTGAATCTGAAGCGGGCCTTCAAGTTTTAGCGGCACCAAGTGAAGTAGCGCTGGGCGCAAAATTTACGATTTCAGGCACAGTGGCCCAAGCTAAAAAAGGTATTAAAATTGATCGCCAAATGCGCCAAGGTAAGCGCTGGGTAAGTATCGGTTCAACAAAAACAAAAGCTGATGGCTCGTGGCGTATGCGAACTACTGCACCAAATAAAGGGCAAAAGTTGCGCTATCGCATTGTTGCTTCCGGGTTAAAATCTCAACCAATAAGTAATCCATTTGTGGTTCAAGTTAAAAAACCAACATTAAATTATGCATTAGAAGCAGTCTCGGTAAAAGCCGGTGCGCCAATTAATGCTATTGGTGCGATTACCCCAGCCGTTGCCAATGTCACTTTGCAAATGCAAAGTTATAACAAGAAAACAAAAAAATGGAAACGCGTAGCAACAATTAAAACTGCACCAGACGGTAGCTTTATTTTAAGTGCAGCAGCACCAACAAAATCAGCTTCATACAAATATCGAATAGTTTCTACAAAAGGGATTGCTAGCAAAATTAAAACTAAAGGTTTTGATGTTCAGGTAGCGCCACTAATTGAATCATTTGGGCCTGGAGCAAAAATTTTGGGTTCAGATATTTCAAGATGGCAACACCCGGGCAATGCACCAATTAATTTTACAAAGATGTATAACGCTGGTGTGAGATTTATTTTTGTTAAAGCATCAGATGGATTACCAACTGACTTTAGAGATGCCCATCAAGTTGCAGTGCGGTGGTCAAATGAAGATGTCCCCGCAGCAAGAGCAGCGGGCTTATTAGTTGGTATTTATCACTTTGCTTGGGTGCCAAATATAACTGGTGGGGAATTAGATGCCGAAGCAATTCGTCAAGCAGAATTAGCAATTGAAAGACTCAATGCTTTTGGTGGCTACACCCCCGGAATGATGCCATTAGTTTTAGATATCGAAGCATCTGGCGTAAGTAGAAAAGTAAAACGTGCGCAAGTGCTTCAATTCACCAAAGTTTGGTTAAATCATGTTGAAGCGCGTACCGGACGCACACCAATTATTTATTCAAATACTGCTTATTTAAGAACACACTTAGGTGATTCAAGTTTGGCAAGGTATCCGCTATGGGTAGCAAATATCGCTGATACTTCAAACCCAGGAGCAACCCGTGCGAGAGGTTGTATCCCGACAGTTTGGACCAGAGGTGGCTGTGATTTGGATTGGCAATTTTGGCAGTACACCTGGTCAGCACCAGGCGCTGATTACGGGATTGCTCGCGGAAAACTCGATCTGAATGTTTTTCGTGGTGAGGCTGATCAGCTTTTAAGGCTGGCTGGTTTTTAATCACTCGTGTTGCTGATGTGGCAAGAGTGAAAATACTGTTATTTTTAACATAAGTGAAAAAATTTGTATCTCTTGCGCGCCCACTCAAAATTAAATTGCGTGGGCGAATTGTTAGCGCGCAAGTATTAGTTTTACTTGCCAGCGTCTTAGTAGTTACCCCAGCTCAAGCCGCCCCGGCAGAATTCACCATTGTTGGATCTGGCTGGGGTCATGGAGTTGGTTACAGCCAGTATGGCGCACTTGGTCAAGCACAAGAGGGTAAATCATTTTCGCAAATATTGTCGCACTATTACCCGGGCGTAAATTTAACTGAAATTTCTAATGATGAAACTATCCGAGTGGGATTAACGCAAGGCAGATCAGCAATATTTGCAAGAGGTGAAAAATTAGAAAGTGATAATAGTTCTTTAGAAGTTTTAATTGATTCAAATCAAGTTGCCGTATTACCGTTAGGGGAGATATTAAGAATTGAAAGTGATGGCTCACAAGCAGTTGTTAGCGCGGGTGGTGAAGACGGAAGAGCAAATAATTTAGGCGCCGGGGCAAAAGTAACTTTAAGAACAGCTGGTGATTCGAATTTAATAAATGTTAATGGTGGGTCGCAAACCACCAACCCAAAATCTGCCTTGGGCAGTGCAGGGCATCGCTATCGATATGGATTTATAGAAGTGATTTTTAGAAATGGAAACCTAATGGCAGTAAATGAATTAAGACTGCATAATGAATATTTATTGGGGTTGGGTGAGATGCCTTCAAGTTGGCCACAAGCCGCTTTAGTCTCGCAAGTAATTACTGCCCGTTCTTATGCAGTTGGGCGAAAACAAGGCGGGATTAGGGGTAATTGCGGCTGTCATGTTTATAACAATGCAACCGACCAAGTATTTGTGGGCTTTAGCAAAGAATCTTCAACTGGTGGGGCGAATTGGCGCGAAGCAGTTAATGCCTCATTTGGTGGCAGTGGAAACCCGTTGGCACTTACTTTTAATGGTTCGGTCATAACGTCTTATTATTTTTCATCCTCTGGCGGCAGAACTCAACCAACAAATGAAGTGTGGGGCGGAGTTAGAGCTTGGTCGCAATCGGTTGACGATGGCTGGTCGCTAAATCCAAGTTTGAATCCCAACCATAGATGGGGTGCAAAAGTCTCTCAAGTAAATATGGCAAATGCTTTGGGACTGATTGAGGTAAGCCGAATAGACATTACTGAGCGATTTTCAAGTGGGGCTGTGAAAACTATTGTGGCGGTAGATTCAGCCGGAAATTCTGCAACTATGTCAGGCAGAACCTTTCAGGCACGGTTAAAACTAAAATCTAATTATTTAGTTGGCGCAGTAGATTCACAATTTGCTGACACTTTAGGTGATATACCAACCACAAGCGGATTTGATGAGAATGCTTACCGCGCCCAACAAGCAGCAGCAGAGATTGCAAGCCTTACCCCGCAGTATCAAAAAGCAAGCGAAGTAGCAGATCAAGCTCGCGGAGTAGCAACTAGTGCTCGCAAAAAACTCGGTGATATTCAAACTCAGATAGCAGCAGCGGAAAACGAACTTGATTTATTAATGATAGATATCGCTAAACGAGAAATAGAAGTTTTAAAAGCGCAAGCTCAAATTGATGACCTAATAAGAATGCTTTATATGCAAGGTGAGATGGACATGTTGAGCATCATGCTCAACGCGCAATCACCAACTGATTTTGCCGAAACTTTACTTTCTTTACAGTTATTTGCTTCTACCCAAAACTCAAGCATTAAAACGGCGCAAGCACTCATTGCAGACTTAGATTTGAAGCGATTAGAAGCGCTAGAGCGTCAAGGCAAACTTGATGGCTTACTTGGCGAAGCTGATCAAGCTCTCAGTGAAGCAAGGTCAGCACTAAAAGATGCAGTAACTGCTGAAGAAGAATTAGAAAAACTGATCTCTGAAAAGCAAAAAATAGTGGACGAATATAATCGGTCTAGATAACAGTGACAATTGATTCACAGAAATTTAAAATGAGTAAAGCCGGCGAGTGGTCCGGTTTCGCTATTTTTGCCTTGATGGGTGGATTCGCTACCGCCTACGGCGTGATGATTCCGGTTTTTCGCCAACGCTTTGATTTAGATATCGCACAAGGTGGATTGATTTTTGCCGTAGCAGGCGCTAGCGCCTTTACTGGAATCGCTTTTGGTACGTGGTCAGTTTCAAAGATGCCAGCTCGCATAGCCGGCGCGTGGGGCGCAATTGCAATGGCGCTTGGGGCGACTCTTATCGCGGTTGCAGGATCATGGTCAGCAACTTTGGTTGGAGTGGTGTTTGTTGGCTTAGGGTTTGGCGGGTCTGATGCCACCATCAGTCAGTTTGCTTCTAATGGTGGCAGCGCCAGCGCCATCAAAAGAACCAATATTTTAAATGCGTCATTTGCCTTAGGTGCGGTACTGGTGCCCTTATTAATTAATTTTGCAATTAAAACTGATTTTACGCTGGTAGTAATTGGGATTGGATTCTCGTTTTTTATAGTGGGTGTGATTTTTTTCAAAAATGTTTATGGTCAATTAGAACATGAAAAAAGTAGAGAAAAACCGCAAGGGCATAGATTTTTATTTATTTTACTTTTAGTAAGTATCGCTTTTTATGTGGGCGTTGAAGCAGGCGTGGGCGGATGGATACCAACGTATCTAATTGAAAAGGGATTAACGCCAACTGCGGGCGCTTGGGGAGTAGCCTTATTTTTTCTGATGATTACTTTAGGTAGGTTAGTCTCTAGTCAAATAACAAAATTTATTTCACCAGCTTTACTTTCAGTGTTGGCACAATTTGGTGCTATCTTTGCGTTACTTTTAATGTGGTTTACCCCCTGGACATTTTTTAGCATTGCCTTGATGGGATTAATTTGCGCTCCGGTGTTTCCTTCAGTTTTAGTTTGGGCTGTTCGCATAACTCCAGGTGACCCTAGGACAGCCGGTTTATTTTTACTGGCCGCAATTACTGGTGGTACCTTTTCGCCAACTTTGATGGGTTACTTAATGAAATTCTTTGGCACCGAGACATTTCCGTTAATTTTGATTCCACCAGCTTTAATTGGTGGATTTTTTTTACTTTGGGGTATTCGCCGAAACGTGACTGAACATATCGCGCTTGATTAGCGACTACGCGAGCGAGTAATCAGCGCACTCAAGTAAGCCAAAGAAAAAGCCGCACCGATAAAGGCATATAAATACCTGCCAATATTCGCATCCCCTGGTGCGTACCAAGTAACTACCGCTAGGCCAGCTGAAACTACAACCATTAATGTGGCAAAACTTTTTATGGTGTGATTTGACGCGGTTGCTCGCAAGATAAACATTGAATACGAAAGTGGAAGCAAAACCACCCCGAGCATCCTTAAGGCCCAGACGGCCTCGTCGTTAGTGATGTTTATAAATTCACCAAATTGCAATGGAAAGGCAATTAAACCCATTGCTGAAATTAAAAAAACACTTGCCCCGACTAAAACTATTTGCCGAATTCGGTGCTCACCAGAAATTGCCATAACTACAGATTACGACAAAAATTTGCTATTGGCGAGCAGTTTCTGCAATCACCACACCGGTCAAAACAATTACTCCACCAATTAATTGAGTAGTGGTGAGAATTTCACCGAGTAAAAAGAATGCGGTGATTGAGGCGATTACTGGCTCTAATAAACCTAAAATTGCTGCTTTTTTAGCGTCTATATATTTCAATGCTGAGAACACAATCCAAAAAGGTGCCACAGCACCCATTACTATCACCCAAGTTAATAAAGAAAATAACGGAAGTTGAATCCCTAACTCAGTTATTGCTACATTCTCGTCAAATAGATCCCAACTCCATAACCAAAATGGAGAAAATATTAACCAAAATCCGGCGCCAACTCCCATTGCCAAAGTAGTTAAGGCAATAGAGCCTTTTTGCTTAACAAGAACTTCACCGCCTAAGAAATAAATCGAAACTGCAACAGCAGCACCAAAAGCAAAAGCAAAACCTAAAAAGTCGACATCAAAGCCAGACCATAACTCTGTAATTAGTGTTAGACCAAAAAGTGCTAAGCCAATAGAAAGCCAAACACGCGAGCTAATAAATTGTTTGCGCCAAAATCTTAAATACAAAGCAACAATGATCGGGGATAGATATTCAATTACTAGCGCAACCCCAACTTCAATGCGCTCGAGTGCAGCAAAATATAAAAATTGGGTCATAGTAAGGCCCAGCACGCCATAGCCAATAAATTTAGGAATTTCTTTTTTAGTTAGTTTTAAGTGGGGTCTTGCCTTGAATATTGCAATAAGTAACAGAATTAAAAAAGCGCCAGTGATGCGAATTGCAGAGAGTTCTGCAGCACGTAGGTGTTCCTGTAGAGCTAACTTTGCGATTGAAGCATTAAAGGCAAAAAGACTGACCCCAACTATAAGTAAAAAATATCCCCAAAGCGGGTGGACACCATGTTTAGTTTTTTGAGCCATGTAGAGGGCTCAATCTATCAATTACCCAAATCGTCCAGTTACGTAGTCACGGGTTCTATCGTCTTTAGGGTTTGAAAAGATTTTTGTGGTTGTGTCGTACTCAATTAGCTGGCCGGTACGACTGCCTACCTCGTCATCGCTAATCACCGAGAAGAACGCAGTTAAGTCAGCGACACGTCCGGCTTGTTGCATGTTGTGAGTGACGATGACGATGGTGTAGTTCTTTTTTAATTCCATCATCAAATCTTCAATTTTAAAAGTAGAAACGGGATCAAGCGCTGAACATGGCTCATCCATCAAAATCACATCAGGCTTAACGGCAATGGCGCGTGCAATACAAAGACGTTGTTGTTGTCCGCCGCTCATTCCGTAAGCATTATCTTGTAGTCGGTCTTTTACATCGTCCCAAAGCGCAGCATCACGCAAAGCATTTTCTACAATTTCGTCCATATTGCCCTTCATGCCGAGCGTTTTAGGGCCAAAAGCGACATTGTCATAAATTGATTTAGGAAACGGATTTGGTTTTTGAAAAACCATTCCGATTAGTTTTCTTACTTGCACCGGATCTACTTCTGAGGCATACATTTCTTCGCCGTGATATCTGATTGATCCTTCAACCCGAGCTGATGGAATCAAATCATTCATCCGGTTTAAACAGCGCAAGAGTGTGGTCTTTCCGCAGCCGGAAGGACCAATGAAAGCAGTAATTTGATTCTTATAAATATCAAGACTTACGTCATTTACGGCTAATGAATTGCCGTAGTAGACATTTACATTCTCAAGATTAAATACTGTTTCGCGACCTGCGAAGTCTTCCATAGTCACTCCTGACATGTCACCCACAACGATACTCATCTCTTTAGGTAATTCCCTATCGGTGGTTTTGATTCGGTCTTGATTTTGGGTATCTGTCATGATTTCTCCTTTTTTACCAATCCTGTTCGTACTTAGCGCGTAGCCAAACTGCGACTGAGTTGATTACGAAAAGCAACATCAACATAACAAGCACACCCGCGGCAGCCAAAATATGAAATTCTTCTTGCGGGCGCCCTGCGTAGTTATAAATCATTACTGGCAGTGCGGAGTAACCACCTTCAAAAAATTCAGGGTCAAAAGTAACGAAAGTAACTGCACCAACTAATAAAAGTGGAGCTGCTTCACCGATAGCGCGCGCTACCGCCAGAATGATGCCAGTTAATATCCCCGGAAACGCGGCTGAAAGAACTTGGCGTCTTACTGATTGCCACAAGGTGGCACCAAGTGCGAGTGAACCCTCCAAAATAGATGACGGTACTGCTCTAATGGCTTCGCGCGAAGCCAGAATAACTGTTGGTAGAACCAACAAAGCAACAGTTAATGATCCAGCTGCTACCACAAAACCTAAACTCAAAGGCCCGCGCGCGATAAAAGCTAAACCCAAAATTCCAAAAACAATTGATGGCACACCAGCAAGATTTTGAATATTTAATTCAATCATTCGATTGAACCATTTCTCTTTATTGGCAAATAACTCTAGATAAATTGCTGAGGCAACTCCGATTGGAACAATTAGAAAAATTACCCCACCAATTAAGTAGGTAGAGCCAAGAATGGCTGGACGATATCCGGCAGTTTCTGGAGTTATAGAGGAAGGGTTATTGAATATTAAGTTGGCATCTAGTCTGCTATGACCCTCTACAGCGGCCCATAGCAAGATGAAAAATATAGATACCATCGCTACGGTCAAAGCAAATATAAGTATCCCGTAAAAAAATAGATTTTTAAATTTAATACTTACTGAGGATTTACCGAAAATACTCTCAGTTACTGCGCGCGCACCAAGTGCGGCTGTTTGACTTCTTTTAGGTAAGGGTGAATTGATGGTAGCCATTTAGTCGTAGACCTCTCTAAATCGCTTAACCAAGCGGATTGCCAAGATATTCATGGCAAGGGTCATAAAAAACAGTAAGGCACCGACGGCAAAGATCGTGTCGTAATCGAGTGTTCCGGTAGCGATATCGCCGGTGGCACGTCCACCGATAAACGCTGTCATGGTTTGAATACCCAAAGTGGGGTCAAAACTTAGATTTGGATTACCCGCACCCGAAACTAAAAGCACGACCATTGTTTCACCAACTGCGCGCGAGGCACCTAACACGATCGCGGCGATTATTCCAGAGATAGCTGCCGGCAAAACAACTTTTATTGAAACCTCAAATTTGCTAGCACCAAGTGCGTACGCTCCTTCGCGCAGTGAACGCGGGACAGATCGCATCGCATCATCAGAGACAGAAGAAACCAACGGAATAATTAAAAGCCCAACCGCGATACCGGCTACACCAATTGAAAACGGACCAGTCCATGGTAAAAACGGTGTGGCAGATTCAATTGCGGGTTTAAGCCAAAAGAAAGCAAACAATCCAGTAGCTACTGTTGGGATACCTTCTAAAACTTCGAGAACAGGCTTAACTATTTTTCGCACCTTTTTTGGCGCGTATTCTGAAAGATAAATTGCTGATAGTAAACCGAGTGGTATTGCCACTATTAGCGAAAAGAAAACCACCATAAGTGTGCCGACCACAATAGGCAAGACACCAAAGCTAGGCGTTGATAACGAAGGTGCCCAGGTTGTTCCGGTAAAAAACTCTCTTAAAGAGACTTCGTCAGTTTGAAAAAAAGCTATTGAGGGACCGAGTAAAGAAAATACGATAGAGATTGTCGCGACAACCGAAACGGTGGCAGCGAGTGCCAATAAAAATTTAATTACTTTCTCACCGTAGTGAGGGTTCTCGGCTCGCAGTCTGGATGAGAAATCTGATCCATCACTGCGAGCCGTAACCATAGATGAAGACACTAGACCAATACTCCGTTCAATATCTTCATCAGTTTAATCTGTTATTTCTAGCTTAAACTGTCAAGTTTGGCTAGATTTTCAGCTAATTGCGCATCAGTTAGCGGGATACCGCCAGCGGCAGAGGCAATAGCTTCTTGATTCTCTAAGTAGAACTTAAAGAATGCATATACCTCTGGACGTGCAATTGAGGAATCACTTGCGTAAACATAAAGCCCACGACCTAGTGGTGCGTAATCGCCACTGGCTACGTTTTCGAGCTCTGGTGCAACGCAACCGCTACCACCATCAACTTGAAGAGCTTTTACTTTATCGCGTGATTCGTTGTAGTAAGTCCAACCTACATAACCCATTGCGCCAAGTTCACCGGTAACACCAACAATTAAGGCGTTATCATCTTCGCCGACATCTACGAAGTTAGTAGTGATCTTGCCGTCTTCGCCATTAATTTCTTCAGTGAAGTAACCAAAGGTTCCTGAGTCAGTACCTGGGCCGTACATCTTAAGAGCAACATCTTTTACTTCGCTATCTTCTAAGCCTGGAATCTCGCCCCAAGTTTTCAAAGCAGCACCTTCGGTCCAGATGGCTTCTAGTTGTGCGGTAGTCAAGCAATCAATTGGGTTATCAATATTTACTACAACTGATAGACCATCGTTTGCTACCTGTACGTTTTCAAAATTGATTCCGTTTTCAGCACATAGTGCGGCTTCTTCATCTTTGATTAAACGTGAGGCATCGCTACCGTCAGTTTCACCATTACAGAATTTTTCAAAACCTCCGCCGGTACCTGAAGTTGCAACAGAAACCTGTACACCTGGGTTTTCAGCCATGAAAAGTTCTGCAGCAACTTCTGAATAAGGTGCCACAGTGCTTGACCCATCAATACGGATTGTTCCGGAAAGTTCGGCTGCTGTATCGGTTGTTTCGGTGCTTGTTGAAGTTGAAGTTGAGGTTTCTTCAGATGAAGAATCACTGTCACTTCCACAGGCAGACAATAAAATTGCGCTGGCAGACAAAATGCCCACTAAAGCAATTAGATTTTTTTTCACTTAATTTCCCCTTTTTAGGTAGGTGATCTTGCAGTGTCAAACTAAGAGTTGACCCTTTACACAAGGTGTTGAAAAGGTAAATAACAGGTGAATAAACTTTAAATATTGATTATTTCGGCTTTATTGATACTCATGGTGCTGTTGTGAAAACTGCGATGCAGTACCAACATGGCTCCAGGGGCTAAATTTGCTGAAAGTTCTGTTGCCGGCACTAAAGATTCAATAAAGGTAGCCAATTGCGGCAAAGCCGGGCGATGTCCACAAATAACTTGCGGGGTTGGGTCAAACAATGCTTGGCTCACTAACTCCAGCGCTGGCGAGGGATTTACCTCCCAGCTGTATTCATTTAAAAATTGATAAGCGTTTATTGGTTGATTGATTTCTGCGGCAAATTTTGTAACGGTTGAGATACAGCGAGTGGCATCTGAAGAAATAATTTTTTTGACACCATAGGCGTGAAGTAACTTTGCAATTATTTCAGTTTGGTGTTGTCCAATTTTGGTTAAGGGACGCATGGTGTCACTGGGTGGGCGTTTTAAATATCGATCTGACCATTCAATTCGTTTTTCTGCTTGCGTATGTCTTAGCAAAATTAAGGGTGAAGATTCAACATCAGAAACAGCATTAGCTGCAATTTCAACATCATCAGGATAGGTGAGAATATTTTTTAGTTGATTTTTACCACTCCAAACTAATTGATCTACTTCATCATTTACAATAAATTCATCAACACCTTTTAGTACGGCAAACCAATATGAAACTTTTTTTAAGTCTTTTTCTTTGTAATAAAGTCGATCAGGTAGTGGTTGACGTAACTCACAATCAAGTCCAGTTTCTTCTTTGAGCTCTCTAATTGCCGCTAGTTGGGGTAGCTCATTTGCTTCGATTTTGCCTTTAGGTAAAGACCAATCTTCACGGTATGGCCGATGCACTACTGCTATTTTTTTACCAGTTTTAGTTTTCTTTATTAGCACTACCCCAGCAGCGAATATTGTTGGCTTATCTTTAGCCATCTATCAAACTTCTTTTTTGTGATTTTGAAATTAATGCCTCATGAAGATCGAGCAAAGGTTGTTGGGTTTGATTGTATTTATTCATAACCCATTCACCATTTTGCTGTAACTTCCAAGACTTGACGTTATCTGATAAGCCTAAATCAAGCAGTTCTTTAACAAATTTAAGGTGATCTTCATCAGTTAATTGCACTAGGGCTTCAACTCGGCGATCTAAATTTCGGTGCATCAAATCTGCGCTACCAATCCATACTTCTGTGTTACCAGCATTACAAAATTCAAATATTCGAGAATGTTCTAAAAATCTACCTAAGATGCTTCGGACAGTTATGTTCTCACTAAAACCTACAACTTGAGGGCGGAGCGCGCACATGCCACGTACCAATAATTCTATTTTTACGCCAGCGTTTGAAGCGAGGTACAAAGCATCAATGGTGGCTTCGTCAACAATGGAATTACATTTAATTCTTATTCCGGTTGGTAGATTGCGACTTTGATTTTGAATTTCTCGCTCAATCCGTTCGATTAAACCTTTACGCACGCTGTGAGGCGCTACTAACAATCGGTCATAATCTTCATTTGTGCTGTAACCCGAAAGAGTGTTAAACAGATAAGCCACATCATCAGCAATTTGTGGATCATCTGTTAGCAAACCTAAATCTTCATAACCGCGAGCCGTTTTTGGGTGATAGTTACCGGTGCCGATATGGCAATAGCGACGAATCCCTTCAACTTCTTGTCTGATTACTAATGATAATTTTGCATGGGTTTTTAAGCCAACTAACCCATAAACAACATGTACACCGGCTTCTTCTAACTTACGTGCCCAACGAATATTTGCTTGTTCATCAAACCGAGCTTTAATTTCAACTATCGCCAAAACCTGCTTTCCGTTTTGTGCGGCCTCAATTAAGGCATCAACAATCGGCGAATCACCTGAGGTGCGATAGAGCGTTTGCTTAATGGCTAGCACTTTTGGATCTTCAGCGGCTTGTTCTAAAAATCTTTGAACTGTGGTTGAAAATGAATCGTAAGGGTGATGTAGCAAAATATCTTTACTTCTTATGGCTTCAATTACATTTGTTGCTGATGCTGATTCAACGTCTTGTTGCACTTGAATACTGCGAGGAATAAACTTTGAAAACTTTAAATCATCACGATCTAAATCATGTATGTTAGCCAACCCACGCAAGTCAAGCGGCCAAGTTAATCGAAAGATTTCATCATCATTTACTTCAAGTTCATCCTTTAATAGCTCAAGGATTTTTTCATCCATGGTTTCTTCAATTTCTAGCCTGACTGCTGGGCCAAACTTTCTTCGTGACAATTCGCGTTCCATTGCATCAAGTAAATTCTCGGCATCATCTTCTTCAACTTCGACATCTTCGTTTCTCGTAACACGAAATGTATGGTGTTGGAGTACCTCCATACCCGGAAACAGCGCATCTAAGTTGGCAGAAATTACATCTTCTAGCGGAACAAATCTTTGCCCCCAGGTATTTAGAAATCTAGGAAATGTCGGTGGGACTTTTACCCTGGCAAATAATTCTGAGTTGGATTTGGGATTACGCAATAAAATTGCCAAATTTAAAGAGAGGCCAGAAATATACGGAAACGGATGCGCTGGATCAACTGCTAGCGGCGTTAATACCGGAAATATATTATTGTTATATAACTCGTTTAACTTATCTATTTCACTTTCGCTTAGGTCATTCCAGCGGCATAACTCTATTTCACTTGTTTTTAAAAGTGGCATGACTTCTTTATGAAAAATTTCGTTATGAAGATTTTGAAATCTTTTTGCTTCGGCTAAAACTGCTGCGTGTACTTCGCGTGGCAACATGCCACTTATCGAACGCACCGCGATACCAGCTGCGATGCGACGCTTTAGCCCAGCAACGCGAACCATAAAAAATTCGTCTAAATTATTTGAAAATATTGCTAAAAAGTTTGCCCGCTCCAACAAAGGAACGTCAGGATCTTGTGCTAAATCAAGCACCCGTTTATTAAAAGCCAACCACGAAAGCTCTCGCTCTAGATATCTGTCAGCGGCGAGGTCGGTGGTATCCATAAGTTGCATTGGTAAAGGATGTCAGATTTAGGTTAACGACTTGTAAAGAGTGTCTGAACCAGCGTATTCAAAACCTAAATCGCTATAGATTTTCTTTGCGACAGCGTTATTTGAATCAACATAAAGCATGGCTTCGTTTAAATTCAAGCCCCGCAGCTGATGTAATCCCCAAAGCGTGAGTTGCTTACCCAAGCCAAATCCTTGAAATTCACTCATCACCGCTAGTACATATAGTTCACCAATTGGTTGATGACCATGGGAATGATGTCCATGCACTTTTGTCCAACAGAATCCAACTGGTTGATTATCAGTCGTTCTTAGTATGGCTAAACCTTTAGGCTCAAACCAACTTTCGTTTAATCTTAAATTTAAATCAGATATGGTCCAAGCCGCTTGGTCTGGTAAATTTTTAAAAGCAGATTTATTAATATACAAAATGTCTTTAGAATCTGCTTCAGATTGATACGTTGTTAGAACAAATTTGTTACTGATTTCATAGTCTTTTAATGATGTTAATAAGGACCTACGCAGCTGCGCAATATTTCTTATTTCTTTATAACCTAAACTCTTAGCAAAATTATTTGCTTCAATAGAGTTACCTCGCGCCCATAGCCTTAAGGGTTTATTGGCTAGTTGAGTTTCAATTTGCTTAATTATTAATTTGGCTATGCCTTCGTTTCTAAATTGTGGATGCACAACAATCTCTGCACTAGGGCCTTCTACTAAATCAGTTTGATCTAAGTGCCCGTAACCAATAACTTTTGAATTGTTAGTGACTAAAATATGTGAGATCGGTATATCCCCACCGTGCTTTAGATGTAATTCAACATGTTCACTAAGTGGTCGAACTTTATCAGCCGCAACAGCTAAATTAATTATTTCTGCAACATCATTTTGTTGAGAGAGATTTAGTGAATCAACTGTGGAGATATCCACTTTCTGAGTCATGTATTTACCTGGTTGGGTACCTTTGGTTCGGTTTCATTTTTGTTTTGCACAAAACGGTAACCAACGTTTCTGATGGTTCCAATTAGATTTTCATATTCAGCACCTAATTTTGCGCGTAATCTTCGAACATGAACATCTACTGTTCTGGTGCCTCCGTAATAATCAAATCCCCAAACTTCTTGTAATAACTGGGCACGACTAAATACCCGACCAGGATGCTGCGCTAAGAATTTAAGTAGTTCAAATTCTTTAAATGTTAAATCAACAACTACACCACGTAATTTGACTGTGTAAGAAGCTTCATCAATTGTTAGATCGCCTCTTTGTATTTCTTCATTATTTTCTACGTCTTCGCCGCGTAACTTTCCGATTACTAATCTGATGCGAGCATCTACTTCTGCTGGGCCAGCCGAATCCAAAAGTACATCGTCAACGCCCCATTCGTGATTTAAGGCGATAAGACCACCTTCGGTGGTAATTAAAATCATTCCGCAACTAAGGCCAGTTGAATTTAATAAACGACAAAGTGATTTGGCCGCTGGTAAATCTTTTCGAGCATCAATTAAAACTACGTCACAAGTTGGTGCCTCTATTAAGGCAGTTGGATTTGCTGGAAGGATCTTTACCGAGTGATTTAAAAGTGCTAATGCCGGCAGAATGTCGCTGGAGGCGCCCGAGGAGTTGGTGATGAGAATTAAGCTAGACATCACACCTCCAAATGCTAAAACTAAAGAATATCTCATCAAAAAAGCCCCATAAAGACATGGTTAAGTAAACTTAGTCAAATGAGAGATTTTGCCGAACAAAAGTTTCTTCCATCGGAATTACCCCAAGCTGTGGTGAAGATTTCTTGGCTGCTTGGGAACTGGGAGGGAAGCGGTCAAATCTCTTATCCTGGTGAAGAAAGTTTTAGTTTTGTCCAACAAGCAAGATTTGAACTTGATGGTTCTTGCAATATAAAGTTTAGCAGCAGTTTTTGGAAGTTAGAAGAAAACAATTCTACGGCGCACAAAATTAATAGTGAAGTTGGATTTTGGAGTTTAACTAAAGATGAAAAAGTTGAAGTAGCACTCTCGCAAGCAAGTGGAGTTAGTGAAATATGGACTGGGCTCGTTGAAGTATTAGAAATAGTTGACGCGAAAATAACTTCTGCCCGGGCTCGAATTGTTACTGACCTCTCGGCAGCCGCCCCTTCTGCCATGGGAATCAAACAAGGGGATCGCTTGTATGCATTAATGAATAATGAATTGCTCTGGACTTACGACAAAAGCACGCTAAATAACCCTTTAGAAAATTATCTTTGGGCAAGACTGAGCCCGATATCTTATAGTCAGTACCAAGAGAGTCAGCAAACTCAAAAACCAACTAGAAGTTATGGACCACCAAAACCGCCGGGTCAGGAAGCATGAATAACAAGATTGAAGCTTGGGATCGCAGATTACGCTCTGCTGGATTTCGTATTACTCCGCAGCGGCAATTAGTGCTAGAAGCGGTAACAACTTTGCGACATTCCACACCAGAAGATATTTTGTTAGAGGTACAACAAACTGCAAGTGGTGTTAATTTATCAACCGTTTATAGAACGTTAGAAGTATTAGAGCAAGTTGGATTAGTTACACACGCCCATATTGATCATGGCTCACCGACTTATCACGTAGTAGAAGATGCTCCGCATATTCATTTAGTTTGCTCACGTTGCCAGGCAGTCGAATCAATTGATAGCGATGATTTCGAAAAGTTCAGCTCTAAATTAGAGGGACATAAAGGATTTGTCGTAAATATTTCTCACGTTGCACTGCATGGATTGTGTAAGAATTGTGCGAATGGTAAAACTTTAATCATTGATAATGAATTTGACATATAAAAGCCCCAGTCTAAAACTTTCAGGGGCGATTGCCCCAGCCGAAGGTGAACTAGACCAAGGAGTTCCTTGGCATTACGGGGATCCGCTACGCGAACAAAAGTATTTAACTGAAGCTAAGGGCTTAGTTGATCTATCTCACTATGGTGTAATTGAAATTACTGGAGAAGACCGATTGACTTTTTTACATTCGTTAACTTCTGCACATATTCTGCGCGGTAAGCCAACAGAATCCCTTATTACTTTGCTACTTTCGCCACATGGTCACATCGAGCATTTATTGAAAGTTATTTTTGGTGAAACGTCTTTGTGGATCATCGTAGAACCAACAACAAAAGAAAAAATCCTTAGTTATTTTCAATCAATGATTTTTATGTCAAGAGTAGAAATAAATGAGGTGTCAGATAAATATGCAGTATTAGCGGAGCCTATTCGTAGCTTGATACCGAATACCCCAACTTGGCTAACCCCAGAAAATTATGAAAATCTACCAATTAAAGATGCAGGATTTAGTGCGGGTGGAGACCCTAATAAGTATTTAAAAACGCGACCAGCCACTTTTGCCGCGAGAGAATTTTTAATACCGCGAGAAGAATTAGAAAGTCATTTAAAAAATGCAGAATATTTAGTAGGGACCTGGGCGCTAAATGCTTTGCGCATTGCGGCAGGTGTGGTGCGAGAGGGTGTTGACTTTGACCATAAAACACTTCCACACGAAGTTGGATTAATCGGAAATGCGGTACATCTTGAAAAGGGTTGTTACCGCGGGCAAGAAACTGTGGCGAGAGTTCATAACCTTGGACGGCCACCGCGAAAATTAGTTTTACTGCATTTAGACGGTCTTGCCGAACGCCTACCAAAGTTAGGTAGTGAGGTAACTGAAGAAGATAAGGTAATCGGCATTGTGGGATCAGCGGTTAGGCATTTTGAATTTGGGCCAATTGCCTTGGCGCTTGTTAAGGCTAAAACCCATGAAGGTATTAGGGTAGTTATTGACTCAATCGCTGGTAGTTTGCAAGAAATTGTCACAACTGAGCCGAATAAAGTCATAACTTAAGGAGTTCACTTGGGAATTGAAACCACACTTGCTTCATTTAATATTATTTTGGGCTACGTGTTTGCTGGTATTAAAATTTGGGCCTTGATGGATGCCGCCTCACATTCAAAAGAAGCATATGAATTTATTGCACGTATGAATAAGACATTTTGGTTGGGATTTTTAGCTTTAGTCGTTGTGGTGCAGTTCGCTTCTGTCAGTTTTGGTTGGTCACCAATTGGCTTAGTAAATCTAGTTGGATTGATTTTGGCTTTGGTGTATTTAGTTGATATGCGACCAAAACTAAAAGACTTAAAAAGTTAATTACTTTTTACCTTGATTGGCAACCTTTTCAATCGCAGCTTGCGCCGCAACTGGGTCTAGGTAGGTACCACCAGGATTGGTGGGCTTTAAGTCATCATTGAGCTGATAATGCAGCGGTATGCCAGTAGGTAAATTCAAGGCTGCGATATCTGTATCAGAGATATTGTCTAAATGTTTAATAAGCGCACGCAAAGAATTTCCGTGTGCCACAATTAGCACTTGTTTTTGAGCGCGAAGCTCGGGCACTACTTTGTCGTACCAGTAGGGGAGCATTCGGTTTACTACATCTTTAAGACATTCGGTTAGCGGAATTACCTCTGACGGCAACTCGCGATAGCGCGGGTCGTTATTTTGTGCGAATTCACTTTTAGGATCAATTTGCGGAGGCGGAACATCAAAAGAGCGGCGCCACAACATAAATTGTTCTTCACCGTATTTTTCTAAGGTTTCACTTTTATTTAGCCCCTGTAAGGCTCCGTAATGTCTTTCATTTAATCGCCAACTTCGCGAAACTGGCAAATAAGTTAATCCAGCATTTGATAAGGCAATTTCAGCAGTTCTTATTGCTCGTTTTAAAACTGAAGTGTGTAGCGAATCAGGCATTAGACCTGAATTTTTTATTAATTCCCCTGCCCGCTGTGCTTCTTTGATTCCTTGTTCGTTTAAGTCAACGTCAACCCAGCCGGTAAATAGATTCTTTTGGTTCCATTCGCTCTCACCGTGTCTAACTAAAATCAAATTATGAATTTTGCTCATTAGTTTATTTTGCCTTATACCGCATTGATTCGTACTGGCGCGGTAATCGGATTTTGCAAAGCAGCTTGATATACGGCAGACAAATTATCTACGGTCGAATCCCATGAGAACTGTTTTGCCCTAATTGCGGCATTGATTGACATCTTTTCTCTTAAATTGCTATTAAGCAGTAAGTCATTAATTTCTTTTGCCCAAACAGCAGGGACATGTCCGTCGACTAGTACTCCTGTTTCATTCATACCGATGACAGTTTTTAACCCACCAACATTTGCTGCGATCACTGGCACACCCGCCGCTTGCGCTTCAACTGCAACTAAACCAAATGATTCTGAATACGACGGAACCACAACTAAGTTAGATGCTTGGTAAACCTTGGCAAGATTTTGTCTGCTCATCGGTGTTAAAAATTTAGTGATCTGGGCTAACCCTAAAGATTTAGCAAGGTCGACTAACTGAGTTGGCTTATCAAATCCACTGCCTGATAAACCACCGCAGATAACAATCTGTAATTTATTTGCAAGTGAAGGATTAAGTTTTATTAGTTCAGCGCTAGCCAAAAGTAAAAGATCTGGTGCCTTTAATGGTTGGACTCTGCCAACAAAAGTTAAAACTAATGCATCAGGTTTTATGCCAAAGTCACTTCTGGCTTGGATTTGATCACCCGGATAAAAAGTAGCTAAATCTACCCCTGGGTGAACTACCGAAACTTGGTTTGCGTTTGCTCCGTATAAATTAATTAAATCATCTGCTTCAGCTTTAGTGTTAGCAATTAATTGTGTGGCTGCACTAACTACTTGCTGTTCACCAATTTCTCTTTCGACGGGCTCAGGTTTGTCACCTTCAGCCAAACTTAAATTTTTTACTCGCGCCATTGTGTGCATCGTATGAACTAACGGGACATTCCATCTTTCTGATGCCACCCAACCGACTTGACCACTTAACCAATAGTGAGAGTGAATTAAGTCGTACCAACCTTCTGGCTTAAATGCTTCTTCTCTTAGTACTCCGGCAGTTAAGGCACAAAGTTGTGAAGGGAGTGAGTTTTTATCTAAACCTTCAAACGGGCCGGCCGTGACATGTTTGACATTTACTCCAGGAAATAACTCAACTTGATTTGCTGGGGTGCTGGCAGTGCGACGCGTAAAAATATCTACTTGCGTTCCTAATTTTGCTAAACGTTTAGCAGTTTCAACTACATAAACATTTAAACCGCCCGCATCACCGGTGCCTGGTTGATCTAGCGGGGAGGTGTGAACAGAAAGCACCGCGATGCGCTTTGCTTTCTTTTTTTGCAACATTTGTTAGTTATTTTACTCGGTACTCAAAAAAGTAGCAAAGTGCTTTATTTAGTGCATTACCGTTTCAATATAGGGCTCGCCCGTGACAACGTGAATAACTCTTCGCGCGACGCTCACCGCGTGATCGCCAAATCGTTCGTAATAACGAGAGAGCAGTGTGACATCAACCGCTGCTTCTACTCCGTGCTTCCAGTCAGGTGAAAGTACGATTCTAAATAATTCACGGTGGATTTCATCAAGTTTGTCATCACTTGCTTCAATTTCTTTTGCGACGCTTAAATCACGCGTCGCTAAAACTTTATGAGTTTGCTCAACAATTTTTTCAGCAAAATGCCCCATCGACCTGAATGTGTCAACCAATTCTTCTGGAATTGCTTTTGAGGGGTAGCGAAGTCGGGCGGCTTTTGCAATGTGAACCGCTAAGTCACCCATGCGCTCTAAAGACGTTGCCATTTTTAGTGCCCCTAAAACCGAGCGTAAATCTGAAGCGACAGGATTTTGTAGTGCAGTAATTAAAATGCAGCGCTCTTCTAGCGCAGAAGTTAAATCATTGATTAAAACATCTGATTCGATCACGCGTTCAGCAATTTCTCTATCGGCAAATAATAAAGATTCGGTGGCGTGGGTGACAGACTTTAAAACCAGCGTTGTTATGTGCTGAAGTTCGTTATCGAGACCCTTTAGGTCTTCTTCAAAATTGGCTCTCATGGCACCCCTTAATCTGTCAATGATACGCGCATAATGTGTAAATGCCTTGTTAGAAATTTGGCATTTTATGAATAATTGGTAAACAAAAAGCAAAAGTTAGTTCTCTTTTCTAGCAACCTCGGCCTAACTCGACCTTAGGTTCTAGTCTTTGAATATGGAATTAGGGCTTTCGGTATTAATTGGCATGGCGGCTGGTGGGCTTTTGGTTTATTGGTGGTTTCAAAAACCACAACCAGAAGATTTACCAAACGATCGTAATTTATTTGTTGCAGAAGAAGTAGATAAATTAATAAAAGCTTTGCCAGGTGTAGTTATTAAAATAGGTAAGAATTATCAAGTTTTGTTCGCTTCAGAATTAGCAAAAAATCTTGGGTTAGTACGCGAAAATAGAATTTTGGTAGATAACTTGTTATTAGCTGCTAAAAACACTCAGCTAGATCTAAAAGAAAATAACTTGCAGGTAAGTATTTCTCAGAACTTTGGTAAGTCACAAACAACGCTGGAAGTATGGCTAATACCAATAAATGAATTTGAAGTGTTGATTTTTGGTCAAGATTTAAGTTTATTGAAAAGAGTTGAAGCGGTTAGACGTGATTTTGTTGCCAACATCAGTCACGAATTAAAAACACCAGTTGGTGCGTTATCACTTTTAGCAGAAGCAATTGCTAGCGCTGAAGACGATGTTGAATCAATTAAAAGATTTGCTGGCAAAATTAGTGGTGAAACTGAACGATTAGCAAATGTAATTAGAGATATTATCGACCTTTCACAAGTTCAAGCAGATGAACCGTTAGCCAAAGCGAAAACAATCTCTGTTGAAAAAATCATTTTAGAAGCGATTGATTCAGTAAGAATATTGGCTGAAAACAAAAAAATTAATATAGTTTTTATTCAAACTGAGACTATTAACGTGGTAGGGGTTGAATCACAATTAATTTCAGCGATTAGAAATCTATTGTCTAATGCCATCGCTTACTCACCTGAAAAATCACAAGTCACCGTAGGTGCAATCCGAAAATCAGGTGCGGTTGAAATAACTGTGACCGATCAAGGAGTTGGGATTCCGATTGCAGATCAATCGAGAGTATTTGAAAGATTTTTTAGAGTTGATCAAGCAAGATCTCGTGAAACTGGCGGTAGCGGTTTAGGGCTTTCAATTGTAAAACATGTTTGTGAAAATCATGGTGGAGAAGTTTTACTTTGGTCGGTGCCTGGTGAAGGCTCAACTTTTACAATGAAGTTTCCTGATCGCATTAACAGTGAAATTGAAACTGAAAAAGTGAAAGAAGTGCTATGACAAAGATTTTAGTGATAGAAGACGAAGACTCTATTAGAGAGTCGCTGGCTTTTTTATTGACTAAAGAAGGTTACCAAGTTGAAGCGGTTTCAAGTGGCACTGAGGCGATTGACCAATTTGAAAAGTTCAATCCAGATTTAATCTTGTTAGACATAATGTTGCCTGGATTATCAGGTGTTGAAATAACTAAAAAGATTCGCCAAACCTCTCAAACGCCAATAATCATGTTGACAGCGAAAGATACTGAATTAGATAAAGTTTTAGGCTTAGAAATTGGGGCAGATGACTACGTAACTAAACCATTTTCGGGAAGAGAACTTTTAGCTCGAATTAAAGCACTATTACGAAGGTCAAACGAGCCCACTAATTTAGAGGCAGCACTAAAAGTTGGCCCGATAGAAATCGATCAAGAGCGTCATCAAGTCTTTATTCGTGGTGAAGAAACTTCAATGCCATTAAAAGAATTTGAGTTGTTGTTATATTTAGCGCAAAATTCAGGACGAGTTTTAACTAGAAATCAATTAATTGATCGAATTTGGGGCAGTGATTATTTTGGCGATACCAAAACGCTTGATGTTCACATGAAACGTATTAGATCAAAAATAGAGAAAGATCCTGCCAACCCAAAATACTTACAAACAGTTAGAGGTGTGGGTTACAAATTTGATAACAAAGCTACAGAGTAGTTTTCGGGGCAATACCCTCGTAAATATCTGTGGGCTCAACAGTTAAGACGTTCATCGGCAGCGAGCCAGCTTTTTCAAAAACAAGCGTGATGGATACGTAACTTGAACTTTTTGCCGCAAAATTTAAAAAGTCCACATGGGGGCTATCTGGAGTGTTTCCGAGATTTACTCGTTGATCCATCGGTAGCGAAATTGGTTTTGCGGGGGTGAAATTAATTTGTTGTGGCGAGGGGTTACTAATCACGACATCTATCAAGGCATCTGGTTGCTCAGAATTATTAATTAAAGTTGCAACTAACGTTGCATTTAAATCTTTATCGACCACAATTACGACATTTTGTGCGTATACATTATTGATTTGTTGATATGTGCCATCTCCGGTTGGGCCTTGTTGACTTGTGAATGCATTTGGCCCTGCACCACAACCAGTTATGAATAAAGCAGTTAACAACAGTGCAACTGATTTATTTTTACGCATAATCGTAAGAATACCGCACAGTATTTAACCTCGCGGTAAGCAGGTTTCACCCCAAATGGTAGAATTTATTCTCTATTGAAAGGTGCGTGTATGGCCTTTAAAGTTGGCGAAACAGTTGTTTATCCCCATCACGGCGCAGCAGTAATCGAAGCTATTGAAAAAAGAAATATCAAAGGCGTAGAGAGAAAATATCTCGTTCTCAGAGTTCAACAAGGTGACTTAACCGTTAGGGTTCCGGCCGATAATGTGGACATGGTCGGGGTGCGCGATGTCGTAAACGCAGAAGGCCTAGAAAAAGTTTTTGACGTATTACGTCAACCTTTCACTGAAGAGCCTACAAATTGGTCTCGCCGCTACAAAGCAAACTTAGAAAAACTCGCTTCAGGCGATGTAATTAAAGTAGCCGAAGTAGTTAGAGATCTCTGGCGTCGCGATCAAGATCGCGGGCTATCTGCGGGAGAGAAGCGTATGTTGGCAAAAGCACGTCAAATTTTAGTAAGTGAATTGGCATTGGCAGAGCGCTGCGATGAAGACAACGCAGAAGCCTTGTTGGACGAGGTTTTGGTTTCTTAGTTTCTACCGCAATTAAAGGTGGTTAGTGAATGTCTACCTTTAGAACTGGTATTGGGGTAGATGTTCACCCAATCGATAAAAGCAAACCCTTATTTATCGCGGGATTGTTTTGGCCTGACCTACCGGGATTAGCTGGTCACTCAGACGGAGATGTTGTAGTGCACGCTTTATGCGATGCGCTGTTTAGTGCTGCTGGTCAAGGTGACTTGGGATCAAACTTTGGCACCGACCGCTCAGAATACGCCGGAGCTAGCGGTGAAAAACTGCTAAGTGAAACAGTCAAACTAGTTAGCGATGCAGGCTGGAAGATTTCAAATCTAAGTGTGCAGTTAATCGGTAACACTCCAAAATTAGGGACACGTCGCATTAGCGCCGAAGAATTATTGTCACAAATTGTTGGTGCCCCGGTGAGTATTGGCGCAACCACTACTGATGGCTTGGGATTGACCGGACGAGGCGAAGGTATTGCAGCAATTGCCAGCGCATTGATTTATCGGGACGAAATTTGAATTTGAAATTGTATGACACTTTAACTAGGAGTGTCTCAGAATTTACCCCGTTACAAGCCGGTCGAGTTGGAATCTATGTATGCGGAGCAACTGTGCAAGGCGCCCCACATATTGGTCATTTGCGCTCAGGTGTGGTGTTCGACTTATTACGCCGCTGGTTAACCGAAGCAAAACTAGACGTGACTTTAGTAAGAAACGTTACTGACATCGATGACAAGATTTTGCACAATGCAGGCCACGAGGATATGCAATGGTGGGCATTGGCTTATAAGTATGAAAAAGAATTTACCCAAGCACATGAATCTTTAGGCAACCTTGCACCAACCGTTGAACCAAGAGCAACCGGACATATCACCCAGATGATTGAAATTATTGAAAAGTTAATTGAAAAAAACTATGCCTATCAATCTCAAGGCTCAGTCTGGTTTTCAGTACGCGCCTTTAAAGACTACGGAAAACTCTCAGGGCAGAAACTTGACGAAATGTTGGCAGCAGCCGATAAAGACCAAGGCAAAAAAGATCCTCACGATTTTGCGCTTTGGAAGGCAGCAAAAATTGATGAGCCACATTGGAACACCCCGTGGGGCCCAGGTAGACCCGGCTGGCATATCGAATGTTCGGCTATGGCGCATGCCTATTTAGGTGAAGAGTTTGATATTCACGGCGGTGGGATTGATCTGCAGTTTCCGCATCACGAAAACGAAATTGCTCAATCAAATGCAGTAGGACATAAATTTGCCCAGCGCTGGATGCATAATGCCTGGGTAACTCAAGCCGGCGAAAAAATGAGTAAAAGTTTAGGTAACTCAACAAGAATTTCAAGTGTGCTAAAACTAGTCAAACCGATTCACCTGCGTTATTACCTAATCAGTGGCCACTATCGCAGCAACTTGGAGTATTCAGAAAACTCACTTAAAGAAGCCGCTAGTAGCTTTAGTCGAATCGAAAAGTTCTTACAAAATGCCCCTGCCGCACCAGCCTCAATTATTTGTGCCGATTTTGAAAATGCTATGAATGAAGACTTAAACACCCCTAAGGCGTTAGCTGCGATTCATGAATTAGTTACTACCGGAAACCAAGCATTAGCCGATAGCGATTTAGAAAAAGCAAAAAATATTGCGGCAAGTGTGCGAAAAATGTTAGAAATTCTCGGCTTAGATCCGCAAGCGAGTAACTGGAATCAAAACTCAACCGACAATCGCGCTGA
The DNA here is from genome assembly GCA_964639395.1 of uncultured Bifidobacterium sp. Classification (GTDB taxonomy): domain Bacteria; phylum Actinomycetota; class Actinomycetes; order S36-B12; family UBA5976; genus ATZT02. Next base: position 3,546 of record CAZXCT010000008.1, on the reverse strand, counting down.
AAAATCTTTAGATGTCCTAGTTGAGCGCATGCTCGAAATTCGCTCAAAAGCCAGAGCGCAAAAAGATTTCACCACCAGCGATCAAGTAAGAGACGACCTAAAGCGTGCCAATATTTCTATCGAAGATACCGTTAATGGTGTTCGCTGGACCTACCTGGAAGAAGCCGATTAAAAATGCCGGTAAAAAAGAAACCAATTGGATCGGGCGGTAAAAGACGTAGGGCATTAAAACCAAAAGGACCCACCCCCTCGGCTGCTCGCAGACGAGAAAGCAGAGGCAAATCTGCCCCAAAGACAAGTCGACCAAAAAAACAAAATCAAACTTATAAATCTTATGATCTAATTCTCGGACGAAATCCTGTTTTTGAAGCGTTAAAAGCGCAAGTTCCATCAACCAGTTTAAGAATTGCTAACGGAATAGACATCGATGAAAGAATTCAAGAAGCAATTAAATTTGCCAACGATCAAGATATTCCGATTGTGCAAATGGATCGCAGAGATCTTGATCGCATAACCGACCATGGCCCGCATCAAGGAATTGCCTTGGCGGTCAAGCCTTATGAGTACAAAAGATTAGATAAGTTAATTGCAAACAAATCTAATGCACTAGTAGTGGTACTTGATCAAATTACAGATCCAAGAAATCTCGGCGCAATCATTCGATCTAGCGCAGCATTTGATGTTTCGGCAGTCGTAGTCGGAGAGCGCAGAAGCGGTGGAGTTAATGCAGCAGTATGGAAGGCTGCCGCCGGCGCACTAACTCAAGTTGGTGTTGTGCAAGTAGTTAATATCGCTCGCACCTTAACTGATTTAAAGAATCAAGGTTTTTTTGTGATTGGGTTATCAGCAGCAGGATCAAATCCCTTACATGAATTAGATAAAGAATTATCTACTCGTCCGCTAGCAATTGTGGTGGGCTCAGAAGGTAAAGGGATTTCTCGGTTGGTCGGTGAACATTGCGACCTGCATGTAGCAATACCAATTACCTCTAAAACAGAATCATTAAATGCGTCAGTTGCCGCTTCTATCGTGCTTTATCAAATTGCAGTTAACAGAAACTTTTGACTACAAGTATGATTAGAACGCTTTAAAGCTTGCCGACGTGGCGCAATTGGTAGCGCACCCGACTTGTAATCGGGCGGTTAGGGGTTCAAGTCCCCTCGTCGGCTCTCTATTTGATACGGGTGTTATCGGTGTGACATGTGGCTTTTATTACAAGCAAAAAAATAGTTAAATACTGTAAGTCTTAAGCGAAAAACCTTTAATAAATGCCTACGATAGGCAAACCAGATTAGATTTTTATTTTTTTACCTAGGAGCTTTAAGCGATGGATCTAGCACCAAATGAATTAACTGACGGTGCCTCAAACTTAACCGAAAGAGATTTAAAAGTTTTAGAGTTCGAGCGTCAATGGTGGAAGTACTCGGGCGCTAAAGAACAGGCAATTCGAGAACTGTTTCAAATGAGCTCTACCCGCTACTACCAAGTTTTAAATACCTTGATTGACAACCCAGCCGCGCTCGAAGTAGATCCAATGCTGATTAAGCGATTGCGTCGATTAAGAGACTTTCGCCAGCGCAGCCGCTCTGCCAGAAAACTTGGCATCAACCTCTAAAAATCCTTAAAAATTGCCTCCTTTTGGGGGGTAATTTGCACTCTCGGCTTGTGAGTGCTAAAAATAGAGTTAGCACTCTCTAAGTCAGAGTGACAACCCTGTGGGTTGGTCCTAAAGAACCGAAGAGGAACAAAACAATATGTCAAAAATTATCGCGTTTGACGAGGAAGCCCGTCGCGCTATGGAACGCGGCATGAACATTCTTGCCGATGCAGTTCGCGTGACCCTTGGCCCAAAAGGTCGCAACGTGGTCTTAGAGAAAAAATGGGGAGCCCCAACCATCACTAATGATGGTGTTTCAATTGCAAAAGAAATTGATTTAGAAGACCCATACGAAAAAATCGGTGCTGATCTTGTTAAAGAAGTAGCAAAGAAGACCGATGACGTCGCAGGTGACGGAACCACCACTGCAACTGTATTAGCCCAAGCGATGGTTCGCGAAGGTTTAAGAAACGTAGCCGCTGGCGCAAATCCAATGGCACTAAAGCGTGGTATCGAAAAAGCAGTTGAAAAAATTTCTGCGAAATTACTTGAAATGGCTAAAGATGTCGAAACCAAAGAGCAGATTGCATCAACTGCCTCTATCTCTGCTGGTGGGGATACCGAAGTCGGAAACATGATTGCTGAAGCCATGGACAAAGCTGGCAAAGAAGGCGTAATCACTGTTGAAGAAAGCAACACTTTCGGTTTAGAACTCGAACTAACGGAAGGTATGCGTTTTGATAAGGGTTATATCTCGCCTTATTTCGTAACTGATACCGAACGTATGGAAACAGTTTTAGAAGATCCATACATCTTGGTTGTTAACCAAAAAATTTCATCAGTCAAAGACATGTTGCCAATTTTAGAAAAGGTTATGCAATCAGGTAAGCCTTTAGTAATTTTGGCTGAAGATGTTGAAGGTGAAGCCTTAGCAACTTTGGTTGTTAACAAAATTCGTGGAACCTTTCGCTCAGTAGCAGTTAAAGCCCCTGGCTTTGGCGACCGCCGCAAAGCAATGTTGCAAGATATTGCAATTTTGACCGGCGCCCAAGTAATCAGCGAAGAAGTTGGCCTAAAACTAGACAATATTGGTCTTGAACTACTTGGCAAAGCCCGCAAAGTCGTTGTCTCAAAAGATGATTCAACAATCGTTGAAGGCGCTGGGGATCCTGAACAAATCGCAGGTCGCGTAACTCAAATCCGCTCTGAGATCGAAAAGAGTGATTCTGACTATGATCGCGAAAAACTTCAAGAGCGTCTAGCCAAACTTGCTGGTGGCGTTGCCGTCATCAAAGTTGGCGCAGCTACCGAAGTTGAATTAAAAGAACGCAAGCACCGCATTGAAGATGCCGTTCGCAACGCTAAAGCAGCTGTTGAAGAAGGAATCTTGGCTGGTGGAGGCGTTGCCTTAATTCAAGCTGGTAAAGAAGCATTGAAAGATCTAAAGCTCACAGGCGATGAAGCTACTGGTGTCAACATCATCAAAGTTGCTATTGAAGCCCCGCTAAAACAAATTGCTGCTAACGCAGGATTAGAAGGCGGTGTAATCGTTGAAAAGGTTTCTCACCTAAAAGTCGGTGAAGGCCTTAACGCCGCTACTGGTGAATACGTAGACATGATTGCTACCGGCATCATTGATCCAGCCAAGGTAACCCGTTCTGCCCTTCAGAACGCTGCCTCTATCGCAGCACTCTTCTTAACCACAGAAGCCGTTGTTGCCGATAAGCCAGAAAAAACTCCACCGGCCCCAATGGGTGATGGAGGAATGGGCGGCATGGGAGGAATGGACTTCTAAAAAAGTTCTTAACAAAAAAAGGCGATCAGAAATGATCGCCTTTTTCATTTTTAAATTATTTAAACGTCTTTGCCTTGCAAAACATCATCGGCGTCAACGATGCGATAGGCGTAGCCTTGTTCGGCTAAGAATCTTTGGCGATTGGCTGCGAAGT
>CAZXCT010000007.1:26019-29792 GCA_964639395.1 uncultured Bifidobacterium sp. | reverse complement strand
ATCTCTTAGGCCCACCTTGAGTTTGGCAACTTCATTACGAACTGGCTTTTGACGGTGAGATGTTCCGAGAAAATACTGATTTTGCTGTACTAAATCATAAAGTTGCTGCTGACGAATTTTGCTTGGCCCCGCACCGAATCGACCATCAACTGGACGTAAATCTTTCGGAATTTTTAAAGTGGCAGGATCAAGCGTCAAGGCCCATCCTTATGGTTGGTAAAGCTTAGGTGAAAAACCAGTAACCGACTCTGGTTTACGTGGCCCAGCACCTACGTAACGTGCTGCTGGTCTGACTAAGCGAGCAGTTTTCTTTTGTTCCAAAATATGCGCACTCCATCCAGCTAAGCGTGCACAAGTAAACATTGAGGTAAACATATTGGCAGGCACTTGTGCATAATCTAAAACTATTGCAGCCCAGAATTCGACGTTGGTTTCAATTACCCGATCGGGGCGGCGTGATTTGAGTTCAGCAAGCGCAGCTTTTTCTAAAGCTTCGGCAACTTCATAGCGTGGTGCGGCAAGTTCTTTGGCAGTCTTTCTTAAGACTCGTGCGCGCGGATCTTCAGCGCGATATACGCGATGGCCAAATCCCATTAGTCTTTCACCAGAATCTAAAAGATTTTTTACAAATTGTTCTGGATCACCAGTGCGCTCGATTTCTTCAATCATGTGTAATACGCGACTAGGTGCACCACCGTGTAAGGGTCCGCTCATTGCACCGATTGCGCCGCTTATCGCCGCAGCCACATCAGCGCCAGTAGAAGCAATTACGCGTCCGGTAAAAGTGGAAGCATTCATTCCATGTTCGGCGGCTGATACAAAATAAGCATCAACTGCTTTAACATGCTTTGGGTCTGGCTCACCCCGCCAGCGTCTCATAAATCTTTCAACTAAATTGCTAGATTCATTTATTTTTTCATCAGGAACTTTTGCAAGTTCTTCGCCTCTAGCCGACTGAGCGACATAAGCCATCGCAGTTACCGAGGTATGCGCTAAATCTTCTCTCGCTTGTTCATCTGTTATATCCAGTAGCGGCTTAAAATTAAATTTTGTTGTACTCATTGCAATTGCGGCTTGCACATCCACTCTTATATCGCCAGTGTGAATAGGTAATGTTGGTGGGTTTTCTAACGGTAGGCCGGGCTCAAATGAATTATCAACTAACAATCCCCAGACATTGGCGTAGGTGACTTTTCCGACTAGATCTTCAATGTCAACCCCGCGGTAGCGCAGTGAACTACCTTCTTTGTCGGGCTCGGCTATCTCGCTTTCAAAAGCTATAACACCCTCTAAACCGGGCTTAAAGTCTGACATAAGACCTTTCTAATTAAATTCGCTCCCTTATTCTGACGGAGTACGACTTTTCTGCTTCAATCGGGTCATGACAAAAAGTCAAGATTGGTTAAACCAATTAAGAATCTCATATGAGGTTGGCGAATTATCGAAGAGTGATTTACACCACGACCCGATGGCACAATTTGGAGTTTGGTTAGAAGAAGCAGTAAGCAAAAAGTTACCCGAGCCAAATGCGTTTGTATTAGCCACGGTTGGTGAAAATCAGACCCCATCGTCGCGAACAGTACTTTTAAAATCTTTTGATGAAAAAGGTTTTGTATTTTTTACTAACTATCAATCTAAAAAGGCTAAACAGTTATCACTAAATCCAAATGTGGCGATGAATTTTGTTTGGTTGCCACTACACCGACAAGTGATTGTTGAGGGGGAGGTAAGCAAAATAAGTAGAGCTGAGTCTGAGGCGTATTTTAAAACGCGTCCGCTCGCCTCTCAGCTGGGCGCTTGGACTAGCCCACAATCGCAAGAGTTGGAAAATAGAGAAGCCTTAGATCAATTGGCTAAAGAATTTAGTGAAAAGTTTTCAAATGAAGTTCCGACCCCAGACTTTTGGGGAGGGTATTTGATAACCCCAAAGTTAATTGAATTTTGGCAGGGTCGGCCAAGTAGATTGCATGATCGATTTAGATTTACTAAAAATGAAAACAACTGGCAAGTAAAAAGAATTGCCCCTTAACTTTTTTTAACTTTTTCGTACATAGCTAAGGCAACATCGCGCTCTGTTGCATGGTCAACCATTGGCTCAGGGTACTTGTTTTTAAATCCTTCTGGATGATTCCACGGCTCATGCACTCGTGCATCAGGGATGTGTCTTAATTCTTTAATCCAAGTTCTTACATAATCACCATTTGGATCAAACTTTGTTGCTTGAATAATTGGATTGAATACTCTGAAATACGGTGCCGCGTCGGTACCGCAGCCAGCTACCCATTGCCAACCATGTGAATTACTTGCTACATCACCATCAATTAAGTGTTGCATAAACCATTTAGCTCCTTCAAGCCAATGAATATGTAAATCTTTAACTAAGAAGCTTCCTACAATCATTCTTACTCGGTTATGCATCCAACCGGTTTCGATAAGTTGGCGCATTCCGGCATCAACAATTGGATAGCCAGTTAATCCGTATTGCCATTTCTTTAGCGCAGCACTGTGGGTTTTAGCTGTGCCCCAGCCCATTTGCTCCCAGCGGGCATCTAATGAAACAGTTTCACTCTCTGGATTGTGTGCTAATACATCTGCATAGAATTCTCGCCAACAAATTTCTTTACGAAATGTTTCGTCATCTTTTGTTTCACCCAATTGCGCCAAAATTGTACGAGGATGAATTTCGCCAAATCTCAACGCTAAACTTAATTTGCTAGTGCCCAATAGATCAGGCCTGTTTCTATTTTCATCGTAACCCTTTAAGCCGCGGGCAAGAAACTCTTCTAACGTGGCTAGAGCGGCTTCTTCACCACAGGTGGCAACTTTAAAATCACTAACTATTTTTACTAAACCATCACCTTTAATTGGTTGAAACCAATTTAGATTTTTGGTGGGTAGTTCAGCGGGCTTGCGCCAACCCACCGCACTCCAAGCTTTATAAAATGGAGTAAAGACTCGATATGGCGTGCCATCGTCTTTTCTTACCCGTAACGGAGAAACCGCATAAGGGGATCCAGTTCTAATTAGTTTTATTGAGTTTTTATTTAAGATTGCTTCGACTTTATTATCTCGAAGGCGACCATAGGGTTCAAAATCTTCTGAAATATGCACCGAGGTTGCTTTAGCAGCGAGTGCGATTTCTAAAACTTTTTTTTCAGGGTCACCATGGGTAATAAGTAACTTTCCACCGAGTGAATTATTTAATGAAGTTAAAGAACAGTTTTGATATACCTGCTGTTTTTCAGCAGCACCATCAAAAACTTTTGGGTCGATAATAAATAATGGAACAACTCTGTTATCTGCACTCGTTGCTGCTTGTGATATTGCTTCACTGAGCGCAGGATTATCAAATAATCGCAAATCTCTTCGAAACCAAAAGACAGTTGTCATGGTAGGTAGATTAGGCGAAGATTCTCAAATAAGCACAAACTAAGGAATTTAATTGAGATTCTGCTCACTTTTTAATTGTTCAAGGGGTGGATGAACAGCAAAACTACTCAGTGAGTGTGTTATTTTAAAAGTCTGATATTCAACGTTCGAGCGTTACTCGAGGAGCCCATGAAAAACCTAAAGAGATTAACTACCAGTTTGTTTTTGGTAGTTGGGCTAATGCTCACCGGCGCAAGCAGTGGATCTGCAAACTCCTATCCCGGGGAGCAATATTTTTCTACCGGACAACAAAACGAACATGTTGCGCAAGTGCAGCTTTGGCTAATTGGTCTTGGCTATGAGATATCTGTTGCAAATGGAAAATACGGACCGCAAACAACGGC